>NZ_JAEVHJ010000142.1:0-15774 GCF_016802855.1 Micromonospora sp. ATA51
TCGACCACCACGTCGACGACTACATCGCCCGCGCACGACTCAAAACCGCAGCCTGAAAACCTGACTCAGTTGTTCAGATTCTCGAACCCAAGGATCTAGGGGTACGCCGCGACGGTCTCCAGGATCTCGTACGGCGGCTGGCGGCGCGGGTCCTGGTAGGGGCGCAGCGGCGCGGTGGTGCCCCGGTGCGTGGCGCCGCCCTCCCAGTCCTGGAACGCGGCCAGGCTGGTCCACTCGCTCATCACCACGAAGCTCGCCGGGTCGACGGCGGAGCGCAGCAACTGGTTGCCGAGCAGCCCGGGCGTCCCGGCCAGCGCCCGGCTGACCCGGTGGTACGCGTCCCGCACCGCCGCGCCGTCGCCGTCCACCCGGTGCCAGAGGAGGATCCGGACGCTCATCACATCCCCCCGTCCACGGTGATGGTCTCCCCGGTGACACAGCGGGCGAGGTCCCCGGCGAGGAAGAGCACCGCGGCGGCCACCTCCTCGGCGGTGCCCGGTCGGCCCAGCGCCACCGGCGGGTGGGTGTCGGCGGCTCCCGGCGCCCGACCCGCCGTGACGGGCGGCGTGGGCGCGGCGGCGGGACCGAGGCCCTGCATGGCGGTCCGCACCCAGTGGCCCTGCGTCGCGCTGCCCAGCCAGTGGCCCTGCGGCGCGGCCACCGGCGCCTGCGGTGCGGGCGTCCCAGCGTTCGCCTGGTCGAGGGCGATGCGCCCGACGCCACCGCGTTGACCCGGATGCCGTCCGGTCCGAGTTCCCGGGCCAGCGCCCGGGTCAGCCCGAGCACGCCCGCCTTCGCCGCCAGGTCGTGCGCCCGGGCCGCCGCCGCGCAGGGCCGCCGCCGAGGTCAGGTTGACCACCGAGGCGCCCGTCCCGAGCAGCGGCAGCGCCTCCCGGGTGACCAGGAACATCCCGGTCAGCGTGCCGTCGAGCACCCGCCGCCACTCGGCCACGGTCAGCGCGGCCAGCCGGGCCGACCCGCTCGCGGTGTCCGCGTTGACCAGCACGTCCAGTCCGGAGAGCTGCCGCCGGCACACGTCGAGCAGCTGGGTCACCTCGTCCGGGTCGGTGACATCGGCCCGGACCAGGTGGTGCGGGCCGCCCCGCTCCTTGAGCCGGACCCGCAGATCCTCGACGCTCGCGACCTCCGCGCGGTACGCGGCCACCACCGTCGCCCCGGCTTCGGCCAGGGCCAGCGCGACGGCCCGGCCCACCTCCCGGTCCACGCCGGTGACCAGGGCGCGCCGGCCGTCCAGCCGGGCACCGGCCCGCCCGCCCGCGCTCACGCCGGCCGGCATTCGAGCACCGCCCACCGCCCGGCCGTCGGCTCGCCGACCAGCTCGAAGCCGCCGGCCAGCAACAGCTCCCGCCACTGCGCCAGGTCGCGTTCCCGACCGCCGAAGCGCAGCAGCATGTCGATGTCGAGGAACTTGCCGTGGTCCCACGCGTTCAGCGGCGCCAGCACGTGCTCCAGCACCAACAGGCGCGCCTCGGCGTCGGCGCCGATCGCGGCGCGGATCCGGCGCAGGATGGCCAGGGCGTCCTCGTCGTCCCAGTCGTGCAGCACCGCCTTGAGCACGTACGCGTCGAAGCCGCCGGGCAGCTCGCCGAAGAAGTCGCCGGGCCGCACCTCGGCCCGGTCCGCCACGCCCCGGGCGGCGAACACCCCGGCCGCCACCTCGGCCACGTGCGGCTGGTCGACCAGCGCGCCACTCACCGCGGGATGCCGGTGCAGCAGCTCGGCCAGGAAGTGGCCCCGGCCGCCGCCGATGTCGGCCACCCGGGCGAAGCGCCCGAAGTCGTACGCGTCGAGGAACTGCCGGGTGGTGGTCGCGCTCATCCGGGTCATCGCCCGGTCGAAGACCGCGCTCACCTCGGGGTGCGCCCGCAGGTGGTCGAAGAACCCGGCGCCGAAGAGCTCCGGGAAGACCGGCTTGCCGGTACGCAGGCTGTCGACGATCCGCCCGTACGGCGCCCACATCTCCTCGGCGCCGTTGAACAGGATCATGTCCCGCTGGCTGTGCGGCACGTCGGCGCGCATCGCCTCGGCCAGCTCGGTGAGCGCGAACTCCCGGCCCTCCCGCTCGGCGAAGACGCCGACGGCGGCGGCGCAGCGCAGCAGCCGGTACAGCGCCCCCGGGTCGGTGTCGGTACGCCGGGCCAGCTCGTCGACCGGCAGCGGTCCGCCGGCCAGCGCGTCGGCGACCCCCACCTCCGCCAGCGCGTAGATGACCTGGGAGATGCGCTTGCCGCTGGTGAGCAGGAGGAGCCGGGCGGGTGCCGGCAACGGCGCGTCGCCGAGCCCGGCCACCGCCTGGGCCCCTCGCCAGTTGCTGTCCATGGGTTCTCCGTTCTCGCCGGGTGTGTGCCGGCGGACCGACCGGTGCCCCGGCCACCGACCGCCACCGGCGACGGTGCCGCCACGCGCTCGAGAACCGGTCAGGACGCGATGGTGCCCGGCGCTCCAGTCGCCCTCCAGATCGGCTCCACCGGGGTGGCCGAGCATGGTCGCCGATCCGCCCGGCCGGGACGTCCGGGCGGCCGGCAGCCGCGGCGGGCCGCCGTGGCGGGGAGGGAAGGACGATATGACCTGGATATCGGGGCTGCTCGGGGTCTCCGCGCTGGTGGCCAGCGGGATCACCGCCGGGGTGCTGTTCGCCGTCGCGGTGAGCGTGCTGCCTACGCTCTTCGCGCTTCCCGCGGGCACCTACATCCGGGTGCACCGGCTGCTGGGCAAGGGCTACCACCCGGTGATGCCGATCGTGGTGAACGTCGGCATGGTCGCGGACTTCCTGCTGGTCCCGGTGGCGCTGGGCCGGAACAGCGGCAGCTGGCTGCTGTTCGTGGTCGCCGGGCTGCTCCTGGCCGCCAGCCAGTTCGTCTCGCACCTCGGCAACGTGCCGATCAACCGGCAGGTCAAGCGGGTCGACCCGGACGCCGTACCGGCCGACTGGTCGGATCCGCGGCCACGGTGGCAGGCGCTGCACCGGACCCGTACCTCACTGGCCGTCGGCGCGCTGGTGCTCAACGCGATCGCGGTGGTGACGCTGTGAGCGCCCCCGCCCCGGCGGTCGACCTGCTGGGCCTGGCCGGGCGGCGGTGCCTGGTCACCGGGGGCACCCGGGGGATCGGCCGGGCGGTGGTGCACGCACTGCTCGACGCCGGCGCCTCGGTGCTCACCTGCCACCGGGGCGACCCGGCGGCGGCCGTCGCCCTGGCCGGGTCGACCGACGTACCGCAGCGGTTGCGGGTGGTGCGGGCGGACCTGACCGTGCGCGCGGACCGGGAGCGGCTCGCCGCCGCCTGCCGCGACGAGTTCGGCGGCCTGGACGTGCTGGTGAACAACGCCGCCGTCGACGGTGGGACGCCGTTCGCGGGGATGTCCGACGAGGAGTGGCGGCGGGTCGTCGACGCGGACCTGACCGCGGTCGCCGCCACCACCCGGGCGGTCCTGCCGCTGCTCGGTCCCGGCGCCTCGGTGGTCACCGTCGGCGCCGCGCTGGCGCTGCGCGGCGCCCCGGGCCGCAGTCACTACGCCGCCGCGAAGTCGGGGCTGCTCGGCCTCTCCCGCTCCCTGGCCAAGGAACTGGGCCCGACCGGGATCCGGGTGAACACGGTCGCGCCCGGCCCGGTCGCGTCGCCCGGTGCGGAGCCGCCCCCGCCGCTCGCCGCCCGGCTGCGCGCGATGGCCGCGCTCGGCCGGCAGGCCACCGCGGCGGAGGTCGCCGACGTGGTGCTCTTCCTCTCCGGCCGGCTCTCCGGCTACGTCACCGGCACCGTCGTCCACGTCGACGGTGGCATCTGACCAGTCCGACCCACGACCTGAAGGAGTGACCATGCCGTTCGGTGCCATCAGCTACGGAGTGAAACCCGGCCACGAGGACGAGATCGCGGCGATCTTCTCGGCCGGCAGCTTCCAGCGGGCCTCCTCGCCGACCCTGCGCGACCCGGCCGGCGCGGTGGTCGGTCGCCTGCTCGCCACCGGCCTGTTCATCCAGGACACGGACATGGTCCGGGTGATCCAGTTCGAGGGGAACGGCGCCGCGATCGCCCGGCACATGGGCTCCCAGCCGGGCGTGCACCGGGCGGAGCAGCAGATCGCGCCGTACCTCGCGGAGGCCCGGGACACCGGCACCGTCGAGGGCTTCTCCGCCCACTTCAGCCGGGCCAGGATGCGCCCGGTGCAGCAGCACGTCCGCCGCGACGACGTGGCCACCGCGATGCTCGCGCTGCGCTGGCCGGTCGTGCCGGACGCCGCGCCGGAGATCGGCGGCGCGCTGGCCACCACCCCGCCGATCTCCGCCGAGGACGGTCCGGTGCTGGCCACCGCGGCCTTCGTCCGGGACCGCACGCTGGTGCGGATCTACCAGTACGAGGGTGAGCTGGCGGCGGCGCTGGAGCACATCACCGGCTGGGCGGGGCGGGCGCTGGAGTGGGAGCGGCTGCGGCCGTACGTGCTGGGTCCGGTGGTGGCCCTGCCCGCCCCGATGCGGTGCATCTCCCAGCTCTCCGTGCTCAGCCTGCCGGCCGCCGCCCGCGGCGCCTAGCTCCTGTCCGGTCGCCTCGTCGGACCACCCACGCCCCGGCACCGCCCCCCGGTGCCGGGGCGGCTTGCCGTGGCCGCGTCGGCGCCCCCACACCACCAGCCGCGCGCCAGATCGCCGAGACAGCGGCATGACCACCCCCGGACACCGCCACCTCGGGGACACGGAGTCGATCACGCCCGCCCAGCAGGCTGGAGCGCGCCGGTCGGTCCGGCCCGGGGGCGGGCGCGCCGACGCCGCGCGAGGTCGCGCGGGCGTGCGGCGTGCGGAGCGCCCGGGGATCAGGCTGCCGGGACGCCGGCGGTGAGCAGGCGGCCGATGCGGACCCGGCGGGCGACCAGCACCAGGCCGGCGGCGAGCGCGACCACGGCCAGCGCCGTGTAGTACGGCGGCTGCGGCAGGCTGGGGGCGAGCTGCCCGATCCGGCCGCCGACCGCGGCGCCCACCGCCGCGGACAGCCACCACAGCCCCATCATCTGGCTGCGGTAGAAGGCCGGGGCGGCGGTGCCGGCGGCGCTGATCCCGACCGGGGCGAGCGCGAGCTCCCCGGCGGCCTGGAGCAGGAAGACCAGCAGCAGCCAGACCGGCGACACCGGCGCCTCGGCGGCCGGCACCGCGACCACCGCCATCACCAGGTAGCTTGCCGCCACCAGGCCGAGGCCGAGCGCGAACTTCACCGGTACGCCCAGCCGGTCGCCGAGGCGTACCCAGAGCCAGGCGGCCAGCGGCGCCACGGCGAGGATGAACAGCGGGTGCAGCGACTGGAACCAGCTCGCCGGCACCAGGAACCCGAACACCTCCCGGTCGACGGATTCCCGGGCGAACTGGCTGAGCACCGAGCCGGACTGGGTGAAGATCATCCAGAACACGGCCGAGCTGAGGAAGAGCCGGATGAAGCCGTACACCCGCAGCCGCTCGACCGGGCTGATCGCCGGGTGCCGCAGCAGCCGCCGGAACAGCACCACCGGGACGCCCAGCACGGTCAGCCCGAGCGGGATCAGGGCGTGCTCGACGCGCAGCGTGCCGGCCAGCGCGTCGGCGCCGAGCAGGGCGGCCACCACGGCCACGACGTATCCGGTCCGGCGGAACAGCCGCCGGCGCGCGGCCGCTCCGATCGGGTGCGCCGGGTGGGCGCCGACCTGTCCGAAGTGCCGGCGGCCGAGGGCGAACTGGAGCACCCCGGCGTACATGCCGACGGCCGCGGCGGCGAAGCCGAGGTGCCAGTCCACGGTCTCGCCGAGGAAGCCGGTGACCACCGGGGCGATCAGCGCGCTGACCTGGATGCTCATGTAGAAGATGGAGAAGGCCGCCTCCCGGCGGGTCACCTCGCCGTTGCCGTAGAAGTCGCTGAGCAGGACCCCCATGTTGGGCTTGAGCAGCCCGGTGCCGGCGATCAGCAGGCCGAGCCCGGCCCAGATCGACCAGGCGCCGGGCAGCGCCATGCAGGTGTGCCCGGCGGCGATGACGAGGCCGCCGTACAGGGTGGCCCGCCGGGCGCCGAGCAGCCGGTCCCCGATCCACGCGCCCGGTACGGCGGCGAGGAAGACCATCGCCATGTACAGCCCGAACAGCGCGGTCGCGGTGCCGACGCCGAGGCCGAGGCCGCCGTCGGCGCGGGGCGCCACCGCGTACAGGAAGAGGATCGCCTGCATGCCGTAGAAGCTGAAGCGTTCCCACATGTCGGTGAGGAAGAGGGTGACGAACCAGCGCGGCAGGCCGGCCAGGCGGCCCGGCGCGGTCGTCGGCGCCGGTGGCGCCAGTTGGATCCGTGTCATCGATGCGTCCTCCGTGGCCGGTCCGGCGCGGGAGGCGTCCCGCGCCCCTGTCGGCGGAAGGCTCGCACCGGCGACTCGACGGGGACTGGACGGCTGCTCGACGGCGGTGGAGGGCCGGCGCGCGCGGACCCGGCGGGCGCGGCGGTGGGTCAGACGCCGACGGCCCGGCGGATGCGGACCAGGGCCTCGCCGAGCGCCTGGCGGCACTCCTCGATGGCGTGCGCGTCGGCGGCGTTGCCCTCCTGGAGGGCCCGGCGGGCGTCCTCCCGGAACCGGTCCACCATCTTCTCGACCTGGCGGGCGTTGCGCCCGAAGGCGAAGTAGTCGCTCCACTCGTGGCGCCACTCGGCGCCCCAGGAGAGCGCCTCGCGCCACTCCCGGGGGCCCCAGTCCTCCGGCCCCGTCGCGTGCCGCTCCGGCTCCGGCGCCGCCGGTGCGCGCTCCGCGTCGGCCAGGCCCGCCGCGGTCCGGTCCTCCGCCGCGGTCCGGTCGGACGCCTCGGCCTCGGTGCCGGTGGGTTCCGGCCCGCCGGCGGTCGGCTCCGGCTCGTCGCCCCGACGGAACCAGCCGCGCCGGTTCTCCGGGCTCCGCACCCGCCGGCCGCGCCGGGCCTCGGCGCGCAGCCCGGCCGCCTCGGCCCGGATGTCGGCGTCGGCCTCCCGGGTGATGTCGGCGATCGAGCGGTCGATCTCGCGGGACAGCTCGTCCAGCTCGGGTGCGCGGCGGCGGAGTTCCTCCTCGCCGCCCGAGGTGATCCGGTAGACCTTGCGGCCGCTCTCGTCGACCTCCCGGGAGACCAGGCCCTCGGTCTCCAGCCGGGACAGTCGCGGGTAGACGGCGCCGGCCGAGGGGGCGTACGTGCCGGCGAAGGTCTCCTCGATCAGCTTGATCACTTCGTAGCCGTGCCGGGGCTGGTCCCGCAGCAGGGCGAGCAGGTAGAGCTTGAACTGCCCGTGGCCGAACGGGGATGTGGGTGCCCTCATCGCTGCTCCTCGGTCCCGATGGCCGGTGCGGGTGCCGCCGGTGGCGGGGTGGGCGTGCCGGATCCGGCCTGCCGGACCAGCGCGACCTGACCGGAGACCGTGGTGCCGCGGACGCGGACGGCGTGCGGCGCGGTGCCGCGGCGCAGCCGCAGCCCGACGGTCGCGCCGCCCTCGCCGGAGGCGTGGCTCTCCAGCCCCGGCGTGCCGTCGGGCAGTTGGGTGACGACCGACCCGCCGTCGGTGGTCAGCTCGACGTCGAGGCTGGCCCCGTCGTCGTCCGGCACGCCGACCAGCAGCGGGCCGAGACGGCGGCGAGGTCGAGGGCGACCGGCTCCCGGCCGGTCACCACGGTCACCTCGCCGGAGACCGTCTCCAGGTGCGCGTGGCCGGTGCAGCCGCGGGCGAGGATCCGGGCGGAGACGGTGCGGGCGCGCAGCTCCGGGCCGGTGCGGTCCACCACTATCTCGCCGTTGAGGCTGGTCAGCCGGGTGCTGCCGGAGAGGCCGACGGCGATGATGCCGGCGCCGACGGTCTCCACCTCGACCTCGGTGCCGGCGGGCAGCGCCAGCGCCAGGCGGCACTTGCGTCGGAAGGCCGGCGGGAAGTCCCGCCACCAGGGCCGGTGCAGCCCGTGGTCGTGACGCAGTTCCAGCAGGTCGCCGGTCAGGCTGACCCGCAGCGGCGGGCCGTTGAGGTCGGTCAACTCCAGCAGCGGGGGGCCGCTGGTGAGGTCGACCTCGCCGCCGACGACGCGGATCCGGACCCGTCGGGCCGGCGGCAGCTCGAGCCGCTCGCCCTCGCGTACCTGCCACTCCTGCACGCCACACTCCTTCGGGCCGACCGCCTGTCCGGAACCAGCATACCCACTATCGCGATAGTGGGACGCGCTATATCTCGTCAGAGGCGACGGGGCGCGTGGGACCACCCGCGCGCCCCCCCGCGGTCGGCTCAGGCGGTCCGGGGCAGGCCGGCGTCCCAGAGCCGCAGCTCGAACTCCGCGGCCCGGGCGAAGAGGGCGGCGAGCCGCTCCCGCTCGTCCGGCGTGGCGTCCGCCCCGACCGCGTCCGCCCGTTCCAGCGTGGCCTCCACGATCGGCAGGTACGCGTCGTGCAGCAGCGTGTCGATGAACTTGCGGTACGTCCGGTCCGGCGAGCCGCGCCGGCGCAGCTCCTTGCTGAACTCGGCGTGGAACCACATCCGGGGCAGCGTCGCCACCACCACGTCGGCGTACGCGCCGGTGTGCGCGACGGCGGTGATGAAGTCGTCGTACGCGGGATCGACGGTCTCGCCCGGCTCGGCCGCCTTGCCGCCGAGCATCCGCAGCACCGCCACGCTCTTGCCGGTCGCCGAGTAGCTGGAGCCGATGGCGATGCCGGCGAAGTGCGACAGGTCCGCCAGCTCCGGCGCCCGGGCGGCGAGCAGGGCCTGTGCCCGGGCGAAGGTGCCCAGGTGGACGATGTCGGCCCGGATCAGCCGGGCGAGGTCCGCCTTGGGCAGCGTGCCGTCGCAGATGCCGACCGGTACGGGGTGCGCCAGCAGCGCGTCGAAGCTGGCCTCGCCGGCGGCCCAGAGTTCCTTGCGAAATGACATCTCGTTCCTCTCACAGCGGTACGGGTCGCGGCCGGCGCTCGCCCGGCCGCCGGGACTCCGGTGCGCGGTCAGTCGTCCAGGTCGAGCCGGACCCGGTACATGTCGAGCCAGGAGTTGAGGGTGAGCACCTGCTCGATGTGGGTGCGGTTGACCCAGGCGATCGGGCCGTTCGCCAGCTTGGCCGGGGAGTCCAGCAGCCGCCGGGCGGCGGCGACGTCGACCAGGGCGTGCGCCGGCTGGCCCGGGTCGTCCAGGATCTCCCGCAGCGACTCGCTCAGGTAGCGGGTGTAGAGCGGGTCCTGGGTGACCGGGAAGGGGCTCTTCTGCCGGTCCAGCACCTCGGCGGGAAGCAGGTCCAGCCCGGCCGCCCGCAGCAGCGCCTTCTCCCGGCCGTCGTGGCTCTTGAACGCCCAGGGCGCGTTGAAGACGTACTCCACCAGGTCGGGGTCGGTGTACGGGACGCGTACCTCGAGCCCGACCGACATGCTCAGCCGGTCGTCGCGGGTGAGCAGGTGCTGCAGCCAGCGGGACAGGTGCAGGTGGGTGATCTCGCGCATCCGCTTCTCGGTGCCGGTCTCCCCGGGCAGCTGCGGCACCTCGGCCAGCGCCTCCCGGTACCGGTCGACGCTGTAGGTCTCCAGGTCCAGCAGCTTGAGCAGCCCCGGGTCGAACAGTCCGCTGCCGAGCCCCGGCCCCTCGCAGAAGTGCTGGTAGAAGGCGATCCACGGGAAGGCCTCCCGGTGGATCAGCTCGGGCACCCAGGCCCAGTGGTAGCCACCGAAGACCTCGTCGGCGGCCTCGCCGCAGAGCGCCACGGTGGCGTGCCGGCGTACCTGGTCGAAGAGCACCCAGAGTGAGGCGTCCATGTCGCCGAGCGGCGTGGGGCGGTCCTGCGCGGCGATGGTGCGGCGGCGGATCTCGGGATCGGCGAGCCGTTCCGGGGTGATCACCACCGGGGTGTGCCGGGAGCCGACGTGCTCGGCGACCATCCGGGCGAACGGCGCGTCCGGGGTGTCGCGGACCTCGTCGGCCCGGAATCGCTCCGTGTACCGGGTGAAGGTGACCGAGAAGGTCTGGATCGGCTCGGCGCCGCGTCGGGCCCGGGCCTGCGCCGCGAGCGCGGTCATCACGCTGGAGTCCAGGCCGCCGGAGAGCAGCGATCCGACCGGTACGTCGGCGACGAGCTGGGCGTCGACCACCTGCTCCAGCTTGCCGCGGATGGTGTCCACGGTGGTCGGCAGGTCGTCGGTGTGCGGCCGGGAGGCCAGCCGCCAGTAGCAGCGGTGCCGGACGCCGGTGGCGTCCACGGTGACCACGTGCCCGGGACGGACCTCCTCGACCCCGGCGAAGACGGTGCGGCCGGGGGTCCAGACCTGGGTGAGGATCTCCCGCAGGTTGTCGGTGTCGGCGCGGGCCTCGAGCAGCCCGGTGGCCAGGATCGCCTTGATCTCGGAGGCGAACAGCAGCTGCCGGTCCGGAGTGCGGTGGTAGAAGAGCGGCTTGACGCCGAGGTGGTCGCGGACCAGGACGAGCTTCTCGGTGCGGATGTCCCAGACGGCGAAGGCGAAGATGCCGTTGAGGTGGGTGCCGACGTCCTCACCCCATTCCAGGTAGGCGCGGAGCACCACCTCGGTGTCGCCGTCGGTGTGGAACCAGTGGCCCCGCCCGGCCAGTTCGGCGCGCAGCTGCCGGTAGTTGTAGAGCTCGCCGTTGTAGCTGAGCACGGCGAGTTCCCGACCGTCGGCGTGGGCGTCATCGGCTGGGTGCTGGCGGCCAGGTCGATGACGGCCAGCCGGCGGTGGGCCAGGTGGGCGTGCGGTGCGGTCCAGAGGCCGTCGGCGTCGGGGCCGCGGCAGGCGAGGGTGCCGGACATCGCGGTCACCGGTGACCGGTGGGTGGGCAGGGTGCGTTCGAAGTCGACGAGACCGGCGATGCCACACATGCGCGTGCTCCCCCTGAGTTCGTTGGGCCGCCCGGGTGACGGCCCGGACGCCGGACGCCCGGCGGGCGCGGGCCGGCGGGTGGCGTCGCCCGCCGCCGACCGGCTGATCCTCGGGCGCGTCGCTCGAGTCCCGCTCGGCCCGCGATCCAGGGGGTGTTCGAGCGGGCGTCGACCGGGGCTTCAGCGCCGACTGGCACAGTCGCGACTGTCTCGCGACACTCGCGACCGGTCGCCGCGGACGGCGTTTTCGCAGGTGACGAACGACTTTCCGTCACTCTCTGGAACCGTCTTGACCTGTTCCGCAGTTGCGATATAGCGTGACTGGCCGAGAGAGTTGTATCGCGATATCCCCGTCGAAGGAGTCGTCATGACCGACAACAACGCCCAACCCCGGGTCGGCACGCGGCCCGAGGCGCCACCCGACCGCCGGCGCTGGCTGGTGCTGGTCATCCTGCTCGTCGCCACCTTCATGGACCTGCTCGACGTGACGATCGTGGCGATCGCCGTGCCGTCGATCCAGCAGGACATCAGCGCCACGTACACCGCCGCCCAGTGGGTGCTGGCGGGTTACTCGCTCGCCTTCGCGCTGCTGCTGATCACCGGCGGGCGGCTCGGTGACATCGTCGGCCGGAAGCGGATGTTCCTGCTCGGCATGGCCGGCTTCACGCTCGCGTCGGCGCTCTGCGGCCTGGCCCCCAACCCGGAGGTGCTCATCGCCTCCCGGGTGCTGCAGGGCGCCATGGCGGCCATGATGGTGCCGCAGGTCATCTCCTCGATCCAGGTGATGTTCTCGCCCAGGGAGCGGGTGGCCGCGTTCAGCGTCTACGGCGGCGTCGCCGGCCTGGCCACGGTCAGCGGGCCGCTGCTGGGCGGCCTGCTGATCAAGGCGGACCTCCTCGACCTCGGCTGGCGGACGATCTTCCTGATCAACGTCCCGATTGGACTCGCCGCGCTCGTCGGCGCGCTGGTGTTCATGAAGGAGCTGCGCACCCCGCACGCCCTGCGGCTGGACCTCACCGGGGTCGGCATCATCACCGTCACCATGCTGCTGCTGGTCTACCCGCTCATGCAGGGCCGGGAGAAGCACTGGCCGACCTGGATCTTCGCCATGATGGCCGCGTCCGCGGTGGGCCTGGTGGTGTTCGCCGCCCACCAGCGGCGGCGATCCGCCCAGGGCGGCTCGCCGCTGGTGCCGATGGAGCTGTTCAAGGAGAAGGCATTCGTCGGCGGGCTCCTGGTGAACCTCGTGTTCTTCGCCGGAATCGTCTCCTTCTTCCTGGTCTTCATCATCTATCTCCAGGCCGGCCTCGACAAGTCGGTGCTCGCCGCCGCGATGGCCAACCTGCCCTGGTCGGTCGGCATCGCGCTGGCCAGCGGCGCCTCGTTCCAGCTCGCCCCGAAGCTCGGCCGGACCGTGTTGCACATCGGTACCGCGCTGATGACCGCGTCGATGGTCGCCATCATCCTGACCATCCAGTTCGTCGGCACCGACGTCTCGGTCTGGCACTTCGTCCCCAGCATGTTCGTCGGCGGCGTCGGCATGGGGCTGGTCGCCCCGCTGCTGGTGGACGCCGTCATCTCCGGCGTACCGCACCACGAGGCCGGCTCCGCCTCCGGCGTGCTCAGCGCCGTCCAGCAGGTCGGGGGCGCGCTGGGCATCGCGCTGATCGGTGTGATCTTTTTCGGCCTCCTCGGTGACCGGGCGCAGGGCGTCGCGGAGGCCAACACCGCGCCGATCCGCGCGGCGCTGCAGTCCGCCGGCGCACCGGTGGACGCCCAGCGCCAGGCGGTGGACGGCTTCGTCCGGTGCTTCGTGGACCGGTCCGCGGAAGAGGACCCGACCGCCGTCCCGGTGAGCTGCCGGAACACCGACCAGGCGGCGCCCGCGGCGGTCACCCGGGCGTACGCCGAAGCCGCCACGGACGCCGGCGGGAGTTGTTCAGCGACGCGATGAAGCTGACCGCCTGGTACAACGCCGGCGTCTTCCTGCTCGCCTTCCTGCTGGTGTTCAGGCTGCCCCGCCGGATCAACGTGCACGCCGAGGCCGAGGCAGGCCTCGACGAGGACGCGCCGGCCGACCCGGCCGACTCCACCCGCGTCCACTAGGGCCTCCGCCCTCGCCGCCGCAGGTGGCGGCCGTCCAGACAGGCCGGTGTCGGGGGCCTGCGCGCCCCGCGCGGTCCCCCCGGGCTCCCGACACCGGCCGCCCGCCCCCGCCTATCGGAGAGGACAGCTGTGTTCGAGCCGTCGATCCCCGCGTACGACGACAACTTCAACTACGACTTCATGGTCGCCCTGGTCCTGCTCGGCTACTGGGCCCTGCTCGCCCGCCGGTTGTACCGGCTGCCGCACGCACCCACCGCCGCCCGGCTGCGCCGGTCGAGCCGCCGACTGGCGATCGCCGCCCTCGTCGGGGCGCTGTTCGTACCGGCCCGGCTGGTCACCTCGCTGGTGCTCTACGGGTACGGCTGGCACTTCGCCGCCGACCGGCTGCTGATCGGCGTACCCCTGGTGGCGCTGCCGACGCTGGCCACCCTGCTGGTCACCGTGCCCGCGCTGCACCGGCTCGGCCGGCCGTCGCCGGACGACGCCGAGGAGGTGGCCGCCCCGCCGGCGTCCCGCGCGCGGCCGCGCCGCGGGTGTCGTTCCCGGCCCGCGCGGTCGCCGTCGGCGGGCTGGTCTCCTTCGTCATGATCCTCTTCGCGCCGGCTCCGCCGCTGCTGGCGCCGGCGCTCGTCAGCTACGGCGTGGTGGCCCTGGTCCTGGTGGTGATCTGGCGCCGGCACGCCGACCGGGTGCGGGACGGGGTGGTGCGACCGCTGCCGCGCGGCGCGGCCCGGGCGCGCCGGGTCGCGGTGGCCACCGCGGCCGTCCTCGTCCTGGTCGGCGGCTACGCCGGCTGGGACTGGCAGACCAGCAAGCTGCCCGACGACTACCGCATGACGGAGCAAGCGATGACCTATGGCACAGGCCCCGGACCGGTGGACCACTCGGCGCACTCGCACGGCGCCGGCCTGCCGGACCGCCCGCTGACCCAGTTCACCGGCCCGGCCGGCAAGCCCGACAAGCGGTTCACCCTCGTCGCCACGGACGCCAGGCTGAAGCTCAGCTCCGGCGCCACCGTCGACGCGACCGCCTTCAACGGCCAGATCCCCGGGCCCGAGCTGCGGGTCCGGCAGGGCGACCTGGTCGAGGTGACCCTGGTCAACCGGACCACGGACACGCCCACCACGGTGCACTGGCACGGGCTGGACGTGCCCAACGCCGAGGACGGCGTCGCCGGCCTCACCCAGGACGCCGTGCCGCCGGGTGGCAGCCACGTCTACCGGTGGCGCGCCGGGCAGGTCGGCACCTACTGGTACCACTCGCACCAGGCGTCCTCGACCCAGGTCCGGCGCGGCCTGTTCGGCCCCCTGGTCATCGATCCGGCCCCGCCGGCTCCGGCCGGGGTGCGCGAGTTCGTGGTCGCCGCGCACGTCTTCGACACCGACAAGGGCGACACCAGCACCCTCAACGCCGCCGACACCCTCCGGCGGGAATCCGTCCCGCCGGGCACCCCGGTCCGGATCCGGCTGATCAACGCGGACAACTTCCGCAAGTACTTCACCCTGGCCGGTACGCCGTTCAAGGTCACCGCGGTCGACGGTGGCCCCGTCAACGCCCCCACCGACCTGTACCGGACCAAGCTGATGCTCGGCGGCGGCGGCCGGTACGACCTGGAGTTCACCATGCCGTCCGCGCCGGTCCGGCTGACCGACCTGGCCGCGGTCGGCGCCGGCCTGCTGCTCAGCCCCGACGGGCAGGGCGAGCTGGCGCCGCTGACCGACGGGCCGGAGTTCGACGCCACCCGTTACGGCAGCCCGGCGGCCACCCCGTTCGGACCGGACAGCGACTTCGACCGCAGCTTCGACCTGGTGCTGGACAACCGGCCGGGGTTCTACGACGGCCAGCCCTACTACCTGTGGACGATCAACGGGCACGTCTCGCCGCACGTGCCGATGCTGATGGTGCGCGAGGGCGAGCTGGTCAAGGTGACGATCAGCAACCGCAGCTTCCTGGAACACCCCATGCATTTGCACGGCCACCACGTTCTGGTGCTGAGCCGCAACGGCCACCGGGCCACCGGCAGCCCACTCTGGCTGGACACCGTCACCCTGCTCTCCGGGGAGTCCTACGAGCTGGCCTTCCGGGCCGACAACCCCGGACTGTGGATGGACCACTGCCACAACCTCAAGCACGCCGCGATGGGCATGACCATGCACCTCGGCTACGAGGGAATCAGCACCCCGTTCCACGCCGGCCGGGCCACCGGCAACACCCCCGATTGACGTTCTCTCCGCCCTAACGGACGGCGATTCCCTCCACGCTGCGCGTGGCACACGCCGCGTCCGGGTGGATTACCGCTTCGCCGCGCGGTGCCACCATCGCTGGTGGTCTGACCCGCGCTCCACGGTCGTTTAGGTTGTCCGCCCGTCCGGCGGCCAACACGTTCATCGCCGCGTTGATGTCCCGGTCGTGGTCGGCCCCGCAGGGGCAGGTCCACGACCGGACATTCAACGCGATCTTGTCGTTAATCCGCCCACAGTCGGAGCACATCCGGGTCGACGGGAAGAACCGGTCCACCCGGGCGAAGGTCCGCCCGTACCTGGCGGCCTTATACTCCAACATGCCGGTGAAGTCGGCCCACCCGGCGTCGTGTACTGACTTGGCGAGCCGGGTGCGGCCGAGACCGACGACGCACAAGTCCTCGACGTACACCGCTTGGTTGTCGCGGATAATCGCCGTGGACAGTTTGTGCTGCCAGTCCCGCCGAGTGTCGGTCACCCGCGCATGAGCACGAGCGGTACGTATTCAGCTTGAGTGAGCTGGGGGCATCCACGGTCCGGTGGTGAACAGCTGTTTGAGCACGTCGAGTGCGTCCAGGCCGTGCTTGGCGGCGGT
>NZ_JAEVHJ010000143.1:0-15701 GCF_016802855.1 Micromonospora sp. ATA51
GCGCCGGGCTCACCTTGGCGCCGTGGCCCGCCCGCGCGCCCGGCCCGCCGAAGCGCTCCGGCCCCTCGGCGGCGAGTCGCTCGCGAAGCGGCGGAACAGGTCGCCCACCGGGGCACGGTCCGGACTCACGATGAACCTCCGACGAACGCGGCGACGGCCGCCGCCGCCATGGCCAGGGCGGCCAGCCCGGCCCGCTTCCACATCTTCGGCAGGTCCCGCGTGGTGACCAGCGGGTCCGGCGGCAGTCCGTAGACCTCCGGCTCGTCGAGGAGCAGGAAGAACGCGCCGTCCCCGCCGACGCCGTCGGTCGGGTCGTGGCCGTAGAGCCGGGCCTCCGGCACGCCCCGCTCGTGCAGCGTGGTGACCCGCTGGGCGGCCCGCTCGCGCAGCTCGTCCAGCGGCCCGAACTGGATCGACTCGGTGGGGCAGGCCTGGGCGCAGGCCGGGGTCATGCCGGCGCCGAGCCGGTCGTAGCAGAGCGTGCACTTCCACGCCCGGCCGTCGCCCTTGCGCTGGTCGATGACCCCGTACGGGCAGGCGGAGATGCAGTAGCCGCAGCCGTTGCAGATGTCCTCCTGCACCACCACCGTGCCGAACTCGGTGCGGAACAGTGACCCAGTCGGGCAGACGTCCAGGCAGGCGGCGTGGGTGCAGTGCTTGCAGACGTCCGACATCATCAGCCAGCGGAAGTCGGTGCGCGACTCGGCGCCGGTGCCCCGGCCAGGCGGCTGGGCGCCCGGCAGGCCGAGGAACTCCGGCCCGGCGGCCATCCGGGCGGCGGCCCGCGGCTCACCGGGGGGCACGCCGGGATCGGTGCCGGTGTCGTTGCCCACCCCGGCGGCGACCGCCGCGGTGGCCGGGCTCACCGCCGCCCCGGTGGGGTTGCCGTCGAACGGCGGGGTGCGGTGCCCGGCCGGGCGGGGCTGTTCGATGAAGGCCACGTGCCGCCAGGAGTTGGCGGTGAGCGCGCCGGTGTTGTCGTACGACATGCCGAGCAGGTCGAAGCCGGACGCCGGGACGTCGTTCCACTCCTTGCAGGCCACCTCGCACGCCTTGCAGCCGATGCAGACGCTGGTGTCGGTGAAGAAGCCCACCCGGGGGCCGGCCTCGACCCAGCCGGCGTCCGGCGCCGGGTCGAGCGGGCCGTAGAGGCTGTTGGCGTCAGGCATCCCCGCCCCCGTCCCGCGCCGCCTCGGCGGACCGCTCGTCGGTGTTGCCGGCCGCGTCCCCGCCGGCCGCGTCGGTGGTGACGATCGGCACCCGCCGGTCGGCGGTCATCCCGGCCCGGCGCTGGTACTCGGCGACCAGGTCGAGCAGGGCCGGGCCGGTGGGCCGGCGGCCGGGCCGGACGTCACAGGTGCCGACCTTGCTCTCCTGGATGAGCACGTTCGGGTCCAGGGTGATGCCGAACAGGTCGTTGGCCGAGTCGCCGGTGACCAGGCCCTCGGTGCCGAAGTGATACGGCAGCCAGAGCTGGTGGATCACCCGGCCGTCCACCCGCAGCGGGGTGAGCCGGTCGGTCACCAGCACCCTCGCCTCGATCACCGCCCGGCCGCTGACCAGGTGCGCCCAACCCAGGTGTGCGAGCCCGACCTGCGCGGCCAGTTCCGGGGACACCTCCACGAACATCTCCGGCTGCAGCTCGGCGAGCGGCCGCACCGTGCGGCTCATGCCGCCCGCGGTGTGGTGCTCGGTGAGCCGGCTGACCGTGAAGACGTACGGGAAGACGTCGCTGTGCTCCTCCGGCGGGCTGGGGTTCATCCGGTTCACCGGGTGGTCGTACACCTTGCGGGTCGGGTTGGCCTGCTGGCCGTACATCGGGTTGCGCATCGGCGACTCAGCCGGCTCGTAGTGCGTCGGCAACGGCCCGTCGAGCACCCCGCGCGGCGCGTAAAGCCAGGCCTTGCCGTCGCCCTGCATCACGAACGGGTCGTCCCCGGCGAGCGCCTCCGGCCCCGAGGCGTCGTCCGCCGGCCGGAACGTCGGCGGCTTGGTCTTCTCGAAGTCCGGCACGTCGTAGCCGGTCCACTCGCCCTTCTCCGCGTCCCACCAGACGTACTTCTTCCGCTCGCTCCACGGCCGGCCCTGCGGGTCGGCGGAGGCGCGGTTGTAGAGGGTGCGCCGGTTGGCCGGCCAGGCCCAGCCCCATTCGGGGGCGACCCAGCTCTGCTCGTGCCCGGGCTTCCGGCGCGCGGCCTGGTTGACCCCGTCGGCGTAGACGCCGCTGTAGATCCAGCAGCCGATCGCCGTCGATCCGTCGTCCTTGGCCTCGGCGAAGCCGCCGAGCGGGCGCCCGGTGGCCACCTCGTACCCGTTGATCTCCTTGAGCACCGCCTCGGCGCTCGGCTCGGCGTACTCGCCGTGGGTCGGGTAGTCCCAGGCGAGGTCGAGCAGCGCCCGGTCCCGCGGCTTGGTGGAGGCGGCCAGCTTCTCCCGCAACACCCGGCCGAGGTGGTAGAAGAACCACAGCTCGGAACGGCAGTCACCCGGCGGGTCGAGGGCTTTCTCCCGCCACTGCAGCAGCCGCTGGGTCTGGGTGAAGGTGCCCTCCTTCTCCACGTGCGAGGCGGCGGGCAGGAAGAACACCTCGGTGCGGCACTCCTCCGGCACGATCTCGCCGGTGGCGATCTCCGGGCTGTTCTTCCAGAACGTGGCACTCTCGATCATGAACAGGTCGCGGACGACCAGCCAGTCGAGGTTGGCCATGCCCAGGCGCTGGGCCTTGCCGTGCGCCGAGCCGACCGCCGGGTTCTGGCCGAGCAGGAAGTAGCCCTTCACGTGGCCGTCGATCATGTTCAGCACCTGCTGATACGTCCCGTGGTCGCCGGTCATCCGGGGCAGGTAGCCGTAGCAGAAGTCGTTCTCCGGCGTGGCCGCGTCACCCCAGTACGCCTTGAGCAGGCTGACCGCGAAGGCCCGCGAGTTGCCCCAGAAGCCCTTCTGGCCGGGGTGGCGGATGCTGTCCACCCACCTGGCGAAGGTCGGGTGTTCGGCGTGGTGCGGCATCGGCAGGTAGCCGGGCAGCAGGTTGAACAGCGTCGGGATGTCGGTGGAGCCCTGGATGCTGGCGTGCCCGCGCAGCGCCAGGATGCCACCGCCCGGCCGCCCGATGTTGCCCAGCAGGGTCTGGATGATCGCGCCGGTGCGGATGTACTGCACGCCGACGCTGTGCTGGGTCCAGCCCACCGAGTAGACGAGCACCCCGGTCCGCTCCCGGCCGGAGTTCTCAGTCCAGGCTCGGGCGAGTTCCAGGAACTTCTCCTGGGGGATGCCGCAGACCCGCTCGACCATCTCCGGGGTGTAGCGGGCGAAGTGCCGCTTGAGGATCTGGTAGACGCAGCGGGGGTGCCGCAGGGTCTCGTCCCGGTGCGTCTCCGCCGCCACCGGCGCGCCGTGCGACTCGTGCTCCAGCCCGGCCGCGGTCTCCCGCTCCTTGCCCGTTCCCCTGGCCCGGGTGTGATTCCCGTGCCCCTCGTACTGCCAGCTGGTCTGGTCGTACGAGCCGGTCTCGGGGTTGTAGCCGGAGAAGAGCCCGTCGAGGTCCTCGGTGTCGGCGAACTGCTCGCTGACGATGGTGGCGGCGTTGGTGTACGCCAGCACGTACTCCCGGAAGTCCAGCTCGTTGTCCAGGATGTACCGCACCACGCCGCCGAGCAGCGCGATGTCGGTGCCCGCCCGGATCGGCAGGTACGTGTCGGCCAGCGCGCTGGTCCGGGTGAACCGGGGGTCGACGTGGAAGACCTTGGCGCCGCGCTTCTTCGCCTCCATCACCCACTGGAAGCCCACCGGGTGGGCCTCGGCCATGTTGGAGCCCTGGATGACGATGACGTCAGCGTTGACCAGGTCCTGCTGGAAGTCCGTCGCGCCGCCGCGACCGAAGCTGGTCCCCAGACCGGGGACGGTGGCGGAGTGTCAAATCCGGGCCTGGTTCTCGATCTGGAGTGCCCCCATCGCGGTGAACAGCTTCTTGATGAGGTAGTTCTCCTCGTTGTCCAGCGTCGCCCCGCCCAGGCTGGAGATGCCCAGCGTGCGGTTGAGCGGCCGGCCGGCGTCGTCGACGTCCTCCCAGGTCTCGTCGCGGGCGGCGAGGACCCGGTCGGCGATCATGTCGAGCGCGACGTCGAGCTCCAGGTCCTCCCACTCCGTGCTGTACGGCCGGCGGTAGCGGACCTTGGTCTGCCGCAGCGGGCTGGTGACCAGACTCTTGCTGGCCGACCCCTTCGGGCAGAGCCGGCCGCGGGAGATCGGGCTGTCCGGGTCGCCCTCGATCTGGGTGACCTGCCCGTCGGAGACGAACACCCGCTGCCCGCAGCCCACGGCGCAGTACGGGCAGACCGAGCGGGCCATGCTGTCGGCGGTCTCGGTGCGGGCGGTCAGGCCCGCCGAGCGGGCGGACTGCGCCGCGGCGCCCCGGCCCAGCGGGTCGGTGCCGGTGAGCTGCCGGTAGACCGGCCAACCCTCGATGAAGGTCCGGAGACCCAACCGGAACACCCCCTCCCCCGCTGGCGGAAGCTGACCTTCTGAACATAGGCCAGCCGACGGGGGGCGCGCGACCCGAGCGGCCGACCGGCCCGGTTCGGGGACCGCCCGGGCCGGGTCGGTCAGCACGACGGCCGGAACGCGAAGCCGAAGCTCTCTTCAGTCAGGCATCCGAATGCGGGAGTCCCACCGGTGGTTGATCCTCGACGGAATCCGCTCCGGCGGGGAGGTCGTGGTGGCAACCGAGCTGATGCGCGTACGCACCGAGGACGGGGACGAGGTCTTATTCGAGATCGACCGCCACGAGGAACTTCACCGCCGAAGCGGGCGCGGTGTTCGCCAAGACCGGCGTGGACGCGCACCTGACGGCTGACCTGGTCCGCCGCAGCGTCCCGGGGCCGCCGCGGCCGTCCATCGGGGGTCCACGGCGTGTTGCGCAAAACGATTCCGCCCCCGGCCGGAGCCGGGGGCGAACGGGTGCCGGTGTGCAGGTCGCCTCTCGGCGAGTGGCGCGACGCGGCTCCAGCCGAACGGTATTCCGCGAAGGCAATTTAGGTGAGGCCCGGGGACACTGGACACACCGACACCCTTCTCAACCTACCCCGACCCCCGGTTGTTCCACGCTTTCGGTGACTGCCGCCACTCCCCGCTTCATACCCGGTCGCGCTGCCCTGAGGCAGGCGTGGGTACGCCGCTGGCCGGCACCCTCGGTGGGGGGTGCCGGCCAGCGGCGTATTGCTCTATTGGTCAGCTGTTCCAATGCTCGACGAACGCCTGCCTGGTCACGGCTTGGCCTTGAACTGAGCGCCGTCCAGCGCGGCCTGGAGCGAATTCGTGTAGCCCTCGCTGGTCGCCGTCGCCCCGGACACCGCGTCGATGTGCGCGCTCTGCGCGGCGAGCGCCTCCGTGCGCAGCTGGGGCACCGCGTGCTTGTTGATCTCGCGGGAGCGGTTGTTCGTGCTCGGCACCGTCAGCGGCGTGATCTCGGTGATCCGGCCGCCGCTGAGGTGGGCCTGCACCTGGACGTTCCCGCGCTTCGTCTGCACGACCGGGCCGTCGGCGACGGTGGTCGAACCGGACCGTGCGACGGTGCCGCGTGACGTCCCGGGCTTCGCCGCCGCGCCGGGGCCGGTCTCCACGCCCGGCGCGCTTGCGCCGCCAACGGTCTCGGCCGAAGGCGAGCTGTCGGGTCCGGTCGACGTCCGGTAGCTGAAGAGAAGTACCACCACGGCGATCGTGGCGAGGAACCACATAGTGATCTTGCGCATATCCAGCACGCTCTTACGCAGCATCGTGTTCATGACAAAGCTCCATTCGGGGTTGGCGTCACCGCGATGGAGGTCAGCGGCAGACGCAAGCACCACGTCAGGCGCTCAAAAGCAAAGGGGAAAGTCTCTGCCCGGTGTTCAGCCGCGGGGCGGTTCTTCGCGGCGCCGGGACCATATGTAACGACCGGCGGCCCGCCATCATTCCGACCCGGGCCCGGTGCACCAGCCCCCGGGTGCGGGCCAGGTACTCGGTCGTACGGAGATGTAACGACCCGGGCCCGGCCACGATTCCGGCCCCGGGATGCCGCCGGTCACACCCCCGAACCGGACATCGCACCCACCCGGGCAGCCGTCGGGCGACCCGAACCGGACAGCCCGCACCAGTTCCGGTACCTGGTGGTATCCGCGCGCACCGGACACCGCCACATCGGGCCACAACCATCAGCAAACCGAAGGGCACGGCAGGCCACAACCACCAACGGACCGCGAAGAGGGCAAAACCCGGCAACCGGAAACCAGCCGGAACCCGAGTTGGCGTTACCCTGACAGCATGCAGGCGCTCTCCCCCACGACGACCCCGGTGGCCCCGCTGGCCCGACCGGGTCGCCCCGCCGTGGTGGCCCGCACGCTCGCCGAGCTGACCGGCCCCACCCGGGGCATCGTCGAGCTGCCGGTCCGGCTGATGTGGAGCAGTGAGCGCGCCTTCGATCTGGGTGACCCGGACGACCTGCTCTGGATGTACGAGAACGTGCTGCGGGAGACGACCCGCACCGACGACCTGCGGGCGCTGATCAACGGGCGGACGCTGCGTCGGGTGTGGGGGCGGCTGAACCTGCCGCGGGGCGTACGGGTGGCGTGGGAGAGCCGGCACCGCGGCCTGCGTACCGCGTGACCCACCTGCACGAGTTCTACCGGGAGGTGGCCCGGGTGGCCCTGGCGGCCGCCGGGCCGCACCGGTTCGTGCTGGGCGGCGGGGTGGCGTGGGCGGCGCACGGCCTGGTCACCCGCCCGACGGAGGACGTGGACCTGTTCGCGGACGTGGAGGGGGCGGCCGCCGCGGCGGCGGCCGGGGTGCGCGCGGCGCTGGAGCGGGCCGGCTACGAGGTGCTGGACGCCGACCCGGACAGCGAGCTCGGGGAACTGTTCGACGGGTTCGACCGGGACATGCGGGACTTCGTGGTGAGCCGGGACGGCCGACGGATCCGGTTGAGCCTGGCCCGCCTCGACCGGTACCGCAGTCCGGTGGTGATGGACCTCGGCCCGGTGATGGACGTCCGCGACCTGGTCGCGAACAAGACCGCCGCGCTGGTCAATCGGCGCGAGGTGCGCGACTACATCGACGTGTCCTCGGCGCTGGACCACTACGACGTGGCGGAGCTGCTGAAGCTGGCCCGCCAGGTCGACCCGGCCCTGGACCTCGATGACGTCCGCGCCGCCGGGCGATACCTGGACCAGGTGCCGGACCGCCGGTTCGCGCGCTACGGGCTCGACGCAGCCCAGGTGGCCCAGGTACGCCGCCGGATGGCCGCCTGGCCCCGGTGACCGCCGGCGGCCGCCCGGCGGGACGTCACCTGGTGAGCTTGCCGCCGGTGACGCCGAGGATCTCACCGGTGACGTAGCTGGATTCCTGGGAGGCGAAGAAGACGTACGCCGGGGCCAGCTCGGCCGGCTGCCCGGGGCGGCCCATCGGCGTGTCGGTGCCGAACTGCTTCACCTTCTCCTCCGGCATGGTGGCGGGGATCAGCGGGGTCCAGACCGGGCCGGGCGCGACGGCGTTGACCCGGATGCCCTGGTCGGCCAGGTTCAGCGCGAGGGCTTTGGTGAAGTTGGCGATGGCAGCCTTGGTGGTGGCGTAGTCGAGCAGTTGCGGCGACGGGTTGAACGCCTGGATCGACGAGGTGTTGATGATCGCCGAGCCTTCGGGCAGGTGCGGGACGGCCATCTTGCAGAGCCAGAACATGGCGTACACGTTGGTCTTGAAGACGCGGTCGAACTGCTCGGTGCTGATCCCGGCGATCCCCTTGTCCTGCGACATCTGGAAGGCCGCGTTGTTGACCAGGATGTCGATGCCGCCGAGGTCGGCCAGCGTCCGGTCGACCAACTGGCGGCAGTGGCTCTCGTCGGTCAGGTCGGTGCGGACCGCGACGCCCCGGCGGCCGGCCTCCTCGATCAGGCGGATGGTCTCCCGGGCGTCGGCTTCCTCCTCCTCGCCGAGGTAGGAGATGACCACGTCGGCGCCCTCCCGGGCGAAGGCGATGGCGACGGCGCGGCCGATGCCCGAGTCACCCCCGGTGATCAGCGCGCGCTTGCCGTCGAGCCGGCCACTGCCCCGGTACGACTCCTCGCCGTGGTCCGGCTTCGGTCCCATCCGCTGCTCCGAGCCCGGCGCGGGCTGTTTCTGCGGTGGCTGCCCCTGCTGCTGGCCGTACTGGCGGGTGGGGTCCTGCTGGGTGTACTGGTCCTCGCTCACCGGGGTCTCCCTCGTGTCGTCCGGGTCTGCTCCGCCCCTACCCGGGCACCAGGGGCGGAAACGACATCGGGTTGCGGGCGTGTTACACGGGAGCGGCCGGTGACGCTGGTGTGGTGGAACACCTCGGGCCGCAGTGGCAGGAGTGACGGCGGCTCGCTATGGTGCGCAACGGCGCCCACGAGGCGCCTCCACCCCCATGGAAAGGCACCGCATGACCTCCTCCTCCGGCGCCTCGCGCCGACAGGTGCTCGCCGTCGCGGCCGCCGCCGCGACCGCCCCCCTGATCGCCGGCGCGCCGGCCCAGGCGGCCGAGTCAAAGGGCCCGAAGACCTGGGACCTGACCGTCCTGGGCACCTCGGACACCCACGGCAACGTCTACAACTGGGACTACTACAAGGACGCCGAGTTCGACGACAGCAGGCACAACGACGTCGGCGTCGCCAAGCTGGCCACCCTGGTCAACCAGATCCGTGCCGAGCGCACGGGCAAGGCGACGCTGGTGCTCGACGCCGGCGACACCATCCAGGGCACCCCGCTGGCCACCTACTACGCCAAGCAGGAGCCGATCACCACCACCGGTGAGACGCACCCGATGGCCAACGCGATGAACGTCCTCCGATACGACGCCGTCACGCTGGGCAACCACGAGTTCAACTACGGCCTGCCGCTGCTGGCGCAGTGGATCGGCCAGCTCGGCTTCCCGGCCCTCGCGGCGAACGCGATCAACGAGGCGACCGGCAAGCCGGCCTTCCTGCCGTACGTGATCAAGAAGGTCGCCCTCGGCGGTTACGACTCCCCGACCATCAAGGTCGGCATCCTCGGCCTGACCAACCCGGGCGTGGCCATCTGGGACAAGGCCAACGTCGAGGGCAAGCTGGTCTTCGCCGACATGATCGCCACGGCCGCCAAGTGGGTGCCGGTCATGCGCGAGCGCGGCGCGGACCTCGTCATCATCTCCGCCCACGGCGGTGACAGCGGCACCTCCAGCTACGGTCCGGAGCTGCCGAACGAGAACCCGGTGGCGCTGATCGCCGAGCAGGTCCCGGGCATCGACGCGATCCTCTTCGGCCACGCGCACAACGAGGTCGCGCAGAAGTTCGTCACCAACACCGCCACCGGCGCGCAGGTGCTGACCTCCGAACCGTCGAAGTGGGGTCAGCGGCTGACCCGGATGGACTTCACCGTCGCCAAGGTCAATGGCCGGTGGCAGGTGGTCAGCAAGTCCGCCACCATGCTGAACACCAACACCGTGGTGGAGGACCCGGCGGTGCTCGCCGCCGTGCGCGGCCAGCACGCCAAGACGGTCGGCTACGTCAACCAGGTCGTCGCCCGGTCCAGCGTGGAGCTGTCGGCCGCCGAGTCGCGGTACAAGGACACCCCGATCCTGGACTTCATCAACCACGTGCAGACCGAGGTGGTCACCACGGCGCTCGCCGGCACGGCGTACGCGGGCCTGCCGGTGCTGTCGATCGCCGCGCCGTTCAGCCGTACCGCCGTCTTCCCGCAGGGTGACGTGCGGATCCGCGACGTGGCGGGCCTCTACGTCTTCGACAACACGCTCGAGGCCGTGGTGCTCAGCGGCGCCGAGGTGAAGGCGTACCTGGAGTACTCGGCGAAGTACTTCGTCACGCTCCCGGTGGGCGCGGCGGTCGACCCGAACACGATCAGCGACCCGGCCGTGCCGGACTACAACTACGACGTGATCTCCGGGCTCGACTACGACATCGACATCTCGAAGCCGGTCGGCCAGCGGATCACCCGCCTGGTCCTGCCGGGCACCGACACCCCGGTCGCCGCCGACGCGCAGTTCGTCATCGCGGTGAACAACTACCGGCGCAGCGGTGGCGGCAACTTCCCCGGCATCGTGAAGACCCAGGTCTACAACCAGCAGCAGGAGATCCGCCAACTGCTGATCGACTGGGCGCAGGCCAAGGGCGTGATCGACCCGGCGGACTTCTTCGTGCCGAACTGGAAGCTGGTCCGCGAGGGCGTGCCGGTCTTCTGATCCGTACCGTCCGACGCCGCGGGTTCCCACCCGCGGCCCGTCCGCGTCTCAGCCGCCCGGGCCGAGGCGCAGGTTCCACTCGTCGGGGCCGCCGGCCGGCTCGGGCCGGTCCCGGCGGGGTTCGGTCTCGGTGCACTCGACCCGCTCGTCCGGGCCCACCCGCGGCGGCAGCTCACCGAAGCGCACGTGCCGCAGGAACGCGTACTCCTCGTCGGTGAACGACTCGGCCGGCTCGCTCATACCCGCATTGTGCGTCCGCCGGTCCAGCCGCCGCATCAACCTGACGGGCCCGGGTAAGCCGCCGCGACGGCCGTCGGCGACGAGGTGGAGGACGACCATGCGCGCGGTACGGATGAGCGCTCCCGGGGTGCTGGAACAGGTGGAGGTGCCCACCCCGACCGCCGGGCCGGGCGAGGTGCTGCTGCGCGTGAGCGCGGTCGGCGCCTGTCACTCCGACCTGCACATCCTCGACGCACCCGCCGGGATGTACCCGACGCCGATGACCCTCGGCCACGAGATCGCGGGCACGGTGGACACGGTCGGCGCCGGCGTGACCGGCTGGTCGCCCGGTGATCGCGCCGCGGTGTACGGGATCATCGGCTGCGGCCGCTGCCGCGCCTGCCTGCGGGGGCTGGAGAACCAGTGCCGGGTGGTCCCGGTGGGTGGCATCGGGCTCAGCCGCGACGGCGGGCTGGCCGAGCACGTGGTGGTGCCGGCGTCCCGGCTGCTGCACGTCGGCGACATGGAACTGGAGCAGGCCGCCCCGCTCACCGACGCCGGGCTGACCCCGTACCACGCGGTGGAGCTGGCCCGGCCGAACCTGCGCCCCGGCACGACCTGCGTGGTCATCGGGATCGGCGGGCTCGGGCACATGGCGGTACAGATCCTGGTCGCCACCACGGCGGTGCGGATCATCGCGGTGGACACCAGCGTGGCCGCGCTGGACCTGGCCACCCGGCTGGGCGCCCACCATGTGGTGCAGGCCGGACCGGACACGGTGGAGAAGATCCGGGCCCACGTCGGCCCCGCGCCGGACGGAGCGGACGTGGTGCTCGACTTCGTCGGGGCGGACCCCACCCTCGCCACCGCCCGCCAGGTCGTCGCCACCGGGGGCCGGGTGATGCTGGTCGGCCTCGCCGGCGGGACGCTGCCCGTCCGGCCCGTCGCCGACGAGCCGCCCACCCTGCCGCTGGAGACCAGCGTGGAGATCCCGTTCTGGGGCACCCGGGCCGAGCTGCAGGAGGTGATCGCGCTGGGCCGCCTCGGGCTGCTCCAGGCCGACGTGCAGATCTTTCCGCTGGATCGGGCCCCGGAGGCGTACGACCTGCTGCGGCGGGGCGAGATCCACGGTCGGGCGGTGATCGTGCCCTGACCGGTCGGGTGCGGGTCGCTCAGCGGGCCGCCGCGCCGGCGCCCTCCACCGCCCTCGGCCGGGCCGGGGGAAGGCGGTCCAGCAGGGCCAGGGCCGCCCGGACCGGCCGCCGGGTGAGGGTCTCGTCGAAGCTGGCCCGGCCCTGGCAGAACCGGACGAACATCCGCCAGCCGGCCGGGGTGGCGAGCAGCCCGTGGAAGACGTCCGGACGCCGCTCGAAGACCTCCAGCAGCCGGTGCCCGGCCCGCATGGACGGCGCCAGGAGCCGCTCGACCTCCCGCTCGTAGCCGGCCAGGTGACCGGCGGCGACCGCCGCCCCGGCCAGCCGCCCGGACCGCAGCGCGTAGCTGATCCCCTCCCGGCTCCACGGTTCCAGCAGTCCCGCCGCATCCCCGGCGACCAGCACCCGGCCGCGGCGCACCGGCGAGTCCTTTGCCCGGCAGCGGGTCAGGTGACCCGAGTCGTGCTCCGGGGTCACCCCGGACAGGCCCAGCCGGTCCACGAAGTCGCGCAGGTAGGCCCGGGTCTGCTCCCCGTGACCGCGGGCGGCGATCACCCCCACCGTCAAGCGGTCAGATTTGGGGAAGACCCAGGCATACGAGCCGGGGACGGGCCCCCAGTCCAGCAGCAGCCGGCCCCGCCAGCGCTCCTGCTCCGCCGGCGGCACCGGCAGCTCCAGCTCCAACCCGAGGTCGATCTGCCGGTACCGGACGCCGACGTGGCGGGCGGTGACGCCCGAGGAGCCGTCCGCGCCGATGACGGTCCGGGCCCGTACCGTCTCGCCGTCGGCCAGCCGCAGGCGTACCTCGTCGGGGTCCTGCTCGACCGCGCGGACGGCGACGCCCTCGCGGACCTCGGCCCCCGCGGCGACCGCGGCGGCCCGCAGCCGCTCGTCGAACTCCTCCCGACGGACCATGGCCACCAGCGGCCCGGCGGCGTGCCGGCGGGTGAAGCCCCGTCGCCCGTCCCGGGTGAACGTCACCCGGTCGACCCGGTCGTGCGCCGGCACGTCGATCCGGTCGGCCACCTCCGCCAGCGACGTGCCGATCAGCCCTCCCCCGCAGGTCTTGTAACGGGGATGGGTGGCGCGCTCGACGACCAGCGTGCGGGCCCCGGCGCGGGCCGCGGCGTGCGCCGCGGAGAGCCCGGCGGGGCCGGCTCCGACGACGGCGAGATCCCAGACGATCACGGGTGCAGCCTAGGCCACGCCACCGTCGCAACGCCCGACGCGACTCCCCGATCGGGTGGGCATCAACGGACACCCGTCGGGTAACCGCCGGGCGCAGGCCGCCCGCGGGCCGGGCGGGTCACGCCGAGGAGGAAAGCCATGCAGCAGGTACAACTGTCGGAGGTCGAGGAACGGGTGTACCAGGCGGTAACCGCGCTGGAGACCCGGGGGCACGTCCCCTACCCCGACCTGATCGCGCAGGAAACCGGGATGAGCGAGGAGCAGCTGCAGGCGCCGCTGCACCTGCTCACCGAGAAGGGCCTGCTGCACCGGGAGGACTCCCCGATGGCGGGGCTGGACTTCGGGCCGCGGTGGTGTGCGCGCCAGATGGCGTGACGTCCCGTTTGCCCCTCGAGGGCCCGGGTAGCGATCAGGAATGCGTGATCGTCGGCCTTCGGGGGGCACCATGAGCCGCGCGGGAGGAGGGGCAGCGGATCGCCGCCGACGCGGCCGTCGCCGTGCACACCGCACTCGCCGGGTACGCGGTCGCCGCCCGCCGGCACGCCCCGCAGGACCGGCGGCTGTCCGGCGCGGCCACCGCGATGGTGCTGAACGGGGCGTACCTGATCGACCGGAACGGGTTGGCGGGCTTCTCGGCGCTGGTCGGGGCGCTGGCCGACCGGCACCCGGAGCTGCGGCTCGAGCTGACCGGCCCCTGGCCGCCGTACTCCTTCGTGGCGGAACCCTCGGCCGAACCGGCGCACCCGGTCCGGGAGCCGGCGTGACCGCCGCGCGGGGGCCGGCATGGCGGTGACCTCGCTCGCCCCGAGCAGCGCCGACGATCCGCTGGCCTACCGTCCGGTGGCGCTGGTCGACCTGCTCGACCGGGTCCTCGGCACCGGCGTGGTGATCAGCGGCGACATCACGCTGGCGATCGCGGACATCGACCTGGTGCGGATCTCGCTGCGGGCCCTGGTCGCCTCGGTCGGCGCGCTGGCCCCACCGGAGCTGCCCGACGTGACCCCGGGCTCCAGCGCGGCGGTCGAGCCATGACCGAGCGGGACGAGGCGGCGGAACTGGCGGCGGCGCTGGGGGAGCCGCGGTGGGAGGCGCCCCGGGTCCGCCCACTGGACCGGCGGCTCGCCGTGGACTCCGACTCGGTCGAGCGCGGCCTGGCCAGCCTGGTGCTCACCGTGATCGAGCTGCTGCGGCAGCTGATGGAACGGCAGGCGCTGCGCCGGGTCGACCTCGGCGACCTGACCGAGGAGCAGGTGGAACGGGTCGGCGCCACGCTGATGGCCCTGGAGGAGCAGATGGCCCAGCTCCGCGAGTACTTCGGCCTGTCGCCCGAGGACCTCAACCTCGACCTCGGCCCGCTGGGCCCGCTACTCCCCACGGACTGACGGGCCCTTCGCCCCCGCGACCCGGTCTCCCGGGAGTGACGCGCGAGGTGCCTTCCGGGACGAGATGTCGGCTGGTGCCCGTCCCCGTGCCGGGTTCCGGCCCGGTCGAGGGGCGGTGGCGTGACGGCGGCGCTCCCGCGTCAGCCGGCCCGCTGCTCGGCGTACGCGGCCAGCCAGGCCACCTGGGCCGGGTCCAGGGAGGGGCGGACGCGCCGGCGGGCGGTCCCGATGTGGGCGGCGGTGACCGTGGAGGCGGTCAGCGACTCGCGCATCGCGGCCAGGGCCGCCTCCCGGACCAGGGCGGCGCAGTCGGCCGCCGAGAAGCCGGCCAGCTCCGCGCCCAGCGCGGCCAGGTCCACATCCGGGGCGAGCGGCACGTTCCGGGACGCGGCGCGGAGGATCTCCGCCCGGGCCGGGCCGTCCGGCGGCGGCACGTAGACCAGCCGTTCCAGCCGGCCGGGGCGGAGCAGCGCCGGGTCGACCAGGTCCGGCCGGTTGGTCGCGCCGACCACCACCACGTTGCGCAGCGCCTCCACCCCGTCCAGCTCGGTGAGCAGGGCGGCGACCACCCGGTCCGTCGTACCGCCGTCGGTGGCCTGGCCACGCACCGGGGCGAGCGCGTCCACCTCGTCCAGGAAGATCAGCGTGGGCGCGGCCTCGCGGGCCCGGCGGAACAGCTCCCGGACCGCCCGTTCGCTCTCGCCCACCCACTTGGAGAGCAGCTCCGCGCCCTTCACCGAGAGCACGTTCGCCCGCCCCGAGCCGGCCAGCGCGGTGACCAGGTAGGTCTTGCCGCAGCCCGGCGGTCCGTAGAGCAGCACGCCCCGGGGTGGCTGCACGCCCAGCCGGGCGAAGGTGTCCGGGTAGGTCAGCGGCCAGAGCACCGACTCCGTCAGCGTCTCCTTCACCTCGACCAGGTCGCCGACGTCGTCCAGGGTGACCGAGGCCAGCTCCAGGGTGGACGCGGCCATCGTGGTCGGCCGGACCACCTCCAGCGCGGCGCTGAAGTCGGCCATCGCCACCGTCGGCGTCTCGGCCGTCTTCTGCCGCAGCGCGGCGCGCACCCCGGCCTCGCGGACCAGCGCCGCCAGGTCGCCGCGACGAACCCGGGGGTACGCGCGGCCACCTCGTCCAGCCGGACGTCCTCGGCGAGTGGCACCTGCCGGGTCAGCACGGTGAGCTGCTCGCGGCGCAGCGCCTGGTCGGGCAGCGGAACGGTGATCCGCAGGGAGAGCAGGTCCGGGGCGCGCAGCGCCGGGTCCACCGCCTCCGGCCTGCTGGTGGCGCAGACCACGGCCGCACCGGCCCGGACGGTCTCGGCGAGCATCTGCCGGAACACCGTCGCCACCGGCCCGGGATCGTCGGCCGGGGCGAGTGCCTCCACGTCGGTGACCAGCAGGACGGCCGGTCCGTCCCGGCGTACCGCCGCGGCGGCCTCGCGCAGCCGGCGGGCCGCCACGTCGTTGCCGAGCGCGGCCACCTCCGGCCGCTCGTCATCGACATTGCCTGGACGCCTGCACTCTCCAGTTGTCTCAG
>NZ_JAEVHJ010000144.1:0-15637 GCF_016802855.1 Micromonospora sp. ATA51
TACTGGATCGACAACGGCGCGACGTCGCTGTGGGAACGGTGGGACCTCGGTGCGCGCTCTCGTGACCACGCCTTCCTCGGCGGCGCCATCGGCGAGTGGCTCGCCCTGACCAGCACTAGCACCGTTGACGACATGAGGGAAGTCTGGTCGTTACCGGGGAGTCGTGCCACGCTCGGTCCATGCGAGACGCGGCCCCGGTGACCATCCCACCCCGCGTGCTGCCGCCCAACGACCCCCGCCAGTACGACGACCTCGTCGACGAGTGGTGGCGGCCGGACGGCGCCTTCGCGATGCTGCACTGGCTGGCCCGGGCCCGGGCCGCACTCGTCCCCCCGGCGTCCCGGCCCGGCGCGGTCCTGGTCGACCTCGGCTGCGGCGCCGGCCTGCTCGCGCCGCACCTGGCGGGGAAGGGCTACCGGCACGTCGGGCTGGACCTCACCCGGTCCGCGCTGGCGCAGGCCGCCGCGCACGGGGTGACCGCGGTCAACGCCGACGCCACCGCGGTACCGCTGGCCGACGGCTGCGCCGACGTGGTCTCCGCCGGCGAGCTGCTGGAGCACGTGCCGGACTGGCGGCGCGCGGTCGCCGAGGCCTGCCGGCTGCTGCGCCCGGGCGGCCTGCTGGTGCTGGACACGCTCAACGACACGCCGCTGGCCCGGCTCGTCGCGGTGGAGATCGGCGAGCGGCTGCCCACCGTGCCGCGCGGCATCCACGATCCACGGTTGTTCGTGGACGCCTGCGAGCTGGTCGCCGAGTGCGCCCGACACGGCGTCGAGCTGCGGCTGCGGGGCATCCGCCCGGAGCTGCGGGGCACGCTGGGCTGGCTGCTGCGGCGGATGCGCGGTGGACCCGCCGGCCGTCCGGTGGGGACGGACGGAGGCCGCGAGCCGCGGATCGTGCCGACCCGCTCCACCGCGGTGCTGTACCAGGGCCGTGGGCTCCGGGGCGGGTAGCCGGGGCCGCCCGGGGTAAAGGGGACGCCGAGAAGGGGGCTACATGACTGTGCACGCGCTGGAGGCGGCCCGCCGGTTGGCGCCGCGACTGGCCGCCCGGGCGGCGGAGCACGACCGGGAGGGTTCCTTCCCGGTCGACGACTTCGCCGACCTGCGGGAGGCCGGGCTCTTCGGGCTGATGGTGCCCCGCGAGCTGGGCGGGGCGGGGGCCACCTTCGCCGAGTACGCCGCCGTCGCCACCGAGCTGGCCCGGGGCAACGGTGCGACCGCCCTGGTGTTCAACATGCACGCCTCGGTCACCGGCGCGCTCGGCGCGGTCACCGAGGAACTCGCCGAGGCGCTGGGCGTACCGGAGGAGGCGCTGGCCGCCCGGGACCGGCTGCTCCGCGCGGCGGCGGCGGGCTCCTGGTACGCGGTGGCGATGAGCGAACGCGGCGCGGGCGCCCGGTTGTCCCAGCTCAGCACCGTCTACGAGCCGGTCGACGGGGGCAGCTGGCGGCTCAAGGGCAGCAAGACGTTCTGTTCCGGCGCCGGGCACGCCGACGGCTACCTGGTGGCCGCCCGCAGCGTCGCCGACCAGTCGGTGGTCTCCCAGTTCCTGGTGCCGGCCGGCGTCGGGCTGACCGTGGAGCCCACCTGGGACTCCCTCGGCATGCGCGCCACCTCGTCGCACGACCTGCACCTGGACGTCACCGTCCCGGGCGACCGGCTGCTCGGTGGGGTCGAGGGGCTGGCCCTGGTGGTCGCCCAGCTGATGCCGCACTGGCTGGTGGCCAGCTACGCCGCCGTCTACGTCGGGGTCGCCCGAGCGGCGATCGACGCCGCCGCCGAGCACCTGAACGCCCGCAACCTCGCCGGCCTGCCGGCGGTCCGGGCCCGGCTGGGCCGGGCGACGCGGCGGTCGCGGCGGCCGGACTGGTGGTCGCGGAGGCGGCCCGCCGGGTCGACGAGGCGTCCGGCGACGCGGAGACGAACCGCTGGGTGTGGCGGGCCAAGCTGCTCGCCGGCACCACCGCCGCCGAGGTGGCGGCGTCCATGCTGGAGGCGGCGGGCACCTCGGCGACCCGCCGGGGACACCCGCTGGAACGGCTCTACCGGGACGCCCGGTGCGGTTCGCTGCACCCGGCGACGTCCGACGTCTGCGCCGACTGGCTGGGCATCGCAACGCTGGGCGGCGACCCGGACCGCGACGGCTCCGCTCCTCGTTGGTGAAGCGTGAGGGTGCAGGGGGAGCACGACGAGAGGTGGGGGAGATGGCCGTGCCGGTGATCGCGGGTCTGGGTACGGCGCAACCGCCGGCCGCCGCGCAGGACGAGCTCTGGGAGGGTTTCTTCGCGAAGCACTTCTCCGGCACCACCCGGGCGCTGGCCGAGCGGATCTTCGCCAACTCAGGGGTGTCCCGGCGGCAGGCGGCGGTCAATCCGCTGCTGGAGGACGTCTCGGACTGGCCGACCGAGCGACGGATGCGGCGGTACCAGGTGGAGGCCCTGCCGCTGGGCAAGGAGGCGGTGGGCCGGGCGCTCACCGCGGCCGGTCTGGACGCGGGGGACGTCGGGCTCTTCGTGGTCTGCTCCTGCACCGGGTACGCGACCCCGGGGCTGGACATCCTGCTCGCCCGGGACCTGGGCATGGCCCCGGACGCCCAGCGGATGTTCGTCGGGCACATGGGCTGCTACGCGGCCCTGCCGGGGCTCGGCGCGGCCGGCGACTTCGTCACCGCCCGGGGGCGGCCGGCGCTGCTGCTCTGCGCCGAGCTGACCAGCCTGCACATCCAACCCGCCGGCGCGCGGGTGGACACCCAGCAGATCGTCTCGCACGCCCTCTTCTCGGACGCCGCGGTCGCCGCGGTGGTCGTCCCCGGCGGCCGGGGGTACGCGCTGCGCGAGGTCGCCTCGGTCACCGACACCTCCACCGCCGACCACATGACCTGGGACGTGACGGACACCGGCTTCCGGATGGGGCTGTCGCCGAAGGTCCCGCAGGTGCTCTCCCGCCACGTGCGGGGCCTGGTCGACGGCCTGCTGGCCCGGCACGGCCGGACGTCGTCCGAGGTGGACGGCTGGGCGGTGCATCCGGGCGGCCCGCGCATCCTCAACGTGGTGGAACGGGAGCTGGCGTTGCCACCGGAGGCGCTGGCGGCCTCCCGGGCCGTCCTGGACGAGCACGGCAACTGCTCCTCGCCGACGGTGCTGCTGATCCTGGACCGGTTGCTCCGGGCGCCCGCGCCACCGGACCGGATCGTGATGCTGGCGTTCGGCCCCGGCCTGACGCTGTACGCCGCCCTCCTCGAACGCGACGCCTGACCCCGCCCCGGCCGGCGAGCCCGCTGTCCGTGGCGGGACGCACCGCCCGGGGTCCCCGGGCCGACCGGATCGCGCCGGGCGGATCGACCCTGGTCGCTGCCAGTGGCCGGACGCGGGTCCGACCGGAGACTAGGCTCGCCGCATGGACGCGCGGACGGACGACCGGTGGCGGGGTGGGCTGCTGGCCGGGCTGGCCCTGGCCGCCGTGGTCGCCGGGGCCTGGTGGTGGCGGCAGGCGGCGCCGGCCATCGGCCCGGTGTCGGCGGCGGTCAGCTCGGCGGCACCCAGCCCGGCCCCGGCGGGGTTGCTCCGGGTGGTCGTCGATGCCGAGGACGGTCACCTCGTGGAGGGGCCGGTGGCCGACCCGGACCAGCCGCTGGTGTTCCACCGGGAGTCCGGCGCGGCGGGAGCGCCCGAGCGGTCGGAGACCATCTGGGCGGATCGGTCCCACCTGTCGCAGGGCGGCCCGCCCCTGGTCCGGCAGACCGGGGCGGAGATGGGCGGCCGGTACCTCCTGGTGGCCGGTTGTGTCGGCAGCGGCCCGGTCACGATCCAGGTCGCGGGAGCCGACGGTGCGCCGGAGGAGCGCGCCGACTGCGGCGGACCGCCGGTGCTGCTGCGACTCACCGCCGTGGGCGGAACACTCGAGGTGCGGTTCACCGCGGACGACGGTCCGGCCGACCTGGATGCCCACCTGTCCGTGCTGTCCTGAGCCACCGGTCAGCCGGCGAGGCGAGCCAGGTCGGCGCGGTACTCCTCGACGCTGTTCAGCACCGGCACGACCCGCACCAGGTTGCTCTCCCGGTCCACCAGCAACGCGGTGGCGGCGCCGGGGCGGGCGGGCAGGTGGAGGTACGCGCGCAGGCCGCCGGCCGGGTCGGCCAGGGCGCGTACCGGCGCTCCCGCCGTCGACGGGGCGGGGCGGGCCTCCCGGCCGCCGGCCACGGTCACCACGGTGACGCCCGGCGACACGGCGCCGGCCGCCTCGGCGATCCGTTCGGTGCAGGTGCAGGCGTCCACGAGGAGGATCACCGCCGGCAGCAGGGCGCGCAGCGGCACCGGCGAGTCCTCGGCGTCGACCAGGTCCAGCGCGGGGAGCGGCCCGACCGGCCCCGGGGCCGCCGTCGGGTAGGGGACCACCGTCGGGCTTCCGCCGGAGCGGGACGACCGGGGCCAGGTGACCGCGGCCAGCCCGCCGAGGGTGGTCAGGACGGCGACCAGGAGGATCAGCACCGGGAGGCCGAGCGCGGGCAGGCCGTCCGGGCTCCGGGTGAGGCCCAGCCGGCGGTGCCAGGCGGCCCGGCGCCGGGACCGGCGCAGCTCGCGGCGGAGCTGGCGGGCCTCCTCGGCGAGCGCCGAGGCGTCGTCCGGTACGACCACCCGACCCCACTCCGGGGGCAGGTCGGGCAGCCCGTCCGATGGCCCGTGGCCTTCTGCGTCAGGCATGCCCATCGGACCCCCAGGAACCGTCGCGGTGAGCGGACGTCGTGTCCACCTCCAGCGTCCCGCACCGACCGGCGTACCGCTACACCTGGGCGCAGCTTGGATCGGCGGGATACCATGGAGGAGCGCATTGCCCTAGATATGGACGCTCCGATCACCCGTACCGGGTTGTCATCCGTTGGTCACGGAGCGTGTTGAAACCATCGGTTTGACCGCCTGTCAAGCTGAAGAAATACCTCTCACAGGGCCCCTGAGCTGCGCCAACGGTCAGGACAGCGGTGAGACATCGGTGCCTGAGCGTGTTACCCTAGACACAGCGAAAGGGGTTTCGAACCTATGGTTTTCAGTGTCGGCGAGACCGTTGTTTACCCCCACCACGGGGCCGCACTCATCGAGGCAATCGAGACTCGGGTCATCAAGGGCGAGCCTAAGCAGTACCTCGTCCTGAGGGTCGCGCAGGGTGACCTGACGGTCCGGGTGCCCGCCGAGAACGCCGAGATCGTGGGTGTGCGCGAGGTGGTCGGCGAAGAGGGCCTGGGCAAGGTCTTCGACGTGCTCCGTGCACCGCACACCGAGGAGCCGACCAACTGGTCGCGGCGTTACAAGGCGAATCTGGAGAAGCTGGCCTCCGGTAACCCGCTGAAGGTCGCCGAGGTCGTCCGCGACCTGTGGCGCCGGGAGCGGGAGCGGGGCCTGTCCGCGGGCGAGAAGCGGATGCTCGCCAAGGCCCGCGACATCCTCGTCGGTGAGGTCGCGCTGGCGGAGAAGAGCACCAAGGACGAGGCGGAGTCGCTGCTGGACAAGGTGCTGGGCGAGGCCTAGTCCCCGCAGCATCGTCGTACCCACCCCGTAGCAAAGAAATCCGAGGACCGCGACGTGACCGCGCAGCTCAATCCGCGCGGTGACGTCGCGGTCCTCGTTCCTGCGGCGGGCGCCGGCGTACGCCTCGGCCCGGGCGCGCCCAAGGCGCTCCGGCCGCTGGCCGGCGAGCCGCTGCTGGTGCACGCGGTACGCCGCATCGCGGCCGCCCCGTCCGTGCACACCATCGTGGTGGCCGCCCCGGCGGCAGACGTCGAGTCGGTCCGGTCGATGCTCGCCCCGGTGGCTCCGGTGATCGTGGTGCCCGGCGGCGCGGAGCGGCAGGCCTCGGTGGCGGCCGCGCTGGCCGCCGTCCCGGCCGGCCCGGAGATCGTCCTGGTGCACGACGCGGCCCGCGCGCTCATCCCACCCGACCTGGTCGAGTCGGTGGCCGAGGCGGTCCGCTCCGGGCACGACGCGGTGATCCCGGTCCTGCCGGTGGTCGACACGATCAAGGAGGTCGACGCCGGTGGGCGGGTCCTCGGCACGGTCGACCGGTCCGCGCTGCGGGCCGTGCAGACGCCACAGGGCTTCCGCCGGTCCGTGCTGACGGCCGGGCACGCCGCGGCGGGTGACCCGCTGACCGACGACGCCGGCCTGGTCGAGAAGCAGGGCGTCGCGGTGGTCTGCGTGCCCGGCTCCGAGCACGCCCTGAAGATCACCCGACCGTTCGACCTGGCCCTCGCGGAGCATCTGCTGGCGGCCGGGGCCTGACGCGTACCCTCGGATCATGATCGTTCCTCGGGTGGCCATCGGCACGGACGTCCACGCCTTCGAGGCCGGCCGACCCTGCTGGGTCGCCGGCCTGCACTGGCCGGGCCAGGACGGCCTGGCCGGCCACTCCGACGCCGACGTGGTCGCGCACGCCGCCTGCAACGCGCTGCTCTCCGCGGCCGGCCTCGGCGACCTGGGCGCCAACTTCGGCGTCGATCAGCCCGAGTGGGCCGGCGCGTCCGGGGTGGCGCTGCTCACCGAGAGCGCCCGGCGGGTCCGCGCGGCCGGCTTCCGGATCGGCAACGTCTCGGTCCAGGTGATCGGCAACCGGCCGAAGATCGGTCCGCGCCGCGACGAGGCGCAGCGGGTCCTCTCCGCGGCCGTCGGCGCCCCGGTCACCGTCTCCGCCGCCACCACCGACGGGTTGGGTTTCCCCGGCCGCGGCGAGGGGCTCACCGGCATCGCGGTGGCCCTGGTGTACGAGGCGTCGACGGTCTGACGCCGGGGACCCGGTCACCCGGGCCCCCGACCGTCCACACGGCTCAGTCCACGTCGGTGCAGACGTTGTGCGTCGTGCCGTGGAGCATGGTGATGGTCTTCCGATCCGCGCCGGTTCACCGTCCGGACCTGCCCGGACGAGCGCTGCGGCTGGCTCTTCCTGGACGAGAGCGGCCTTCGACGCTGGTGCAGCCTGGGCACCTGCGGTCGGCCGGTCGCCCAGTCGCCCTGCCACAGCGCCTGACCGATCTGCACGGGGGCCCGGACGCGGTCCGGCCGGACCGGCGGTGGTCGGCGTTCCCCGGGGAGGCCAGCTAGGCTCGCCGGGATGTCGAGTGACGCGTCCCCCGACCAGTCCGCCGCCGACGGCTACCTCCAGCGCGCGCAGCTCCTCGCCGAGCTGAGCCGCTACGACGAGGCGGCCGGTGAGCTGGGCTTGGCCATCGCCATGGACCCGGCGAACGCCGCGGCGTTGACCATGCTGGCCCGGGTGCACCTGGCCGCCGACCGGTCCGCCGAGGCGCTCACGGCTGCCGAGGCCGCCGTCGCCGCCGCCCCGGGCGCCGTACCGCCGCTGGTCGCGCGCGGGCTCGCGCTGGCCGACCTGCGGGAGTTCCGGGCCGCCGCGGGGACCGCCGACGAGATCCTGGCGCTCGGCCCGACCGACGCGTACGCGCAGCGCAGCGCCGCCGCGATCCTGGCCGGCTCGCGCAACGGGCAGCAGGCGCTCAACGCCGCCTGGCGGGGCGTCGAGCTGGCCCCGGAGGAGCCGCAGGCGCACCTGGTGCTCGGTCTGGTGGCGGCCCGGCTCGAGGTGTACGACCTCGCCGAACGGGCCTACCGGGAGGCGCTGCGGCTGGACCCGGAACTGGCCGTGGCCCGGCACGACATGGGCGTCATCCGGCTGGAGCAGCGCCGCTACGCCGAGGCGCTGGAGCACCTGGTCGAGGCGGCCGTGATGGATCCGGCGGGGACGGACTCCGGGCGTACGATCGCGGACGGTCTGCGCCGGTTGCTGCTCTACGGCGCCGGCTGGTCGCTGGTCGCCACCGTGCTGGTCGCCTTCCTGGCCCCGGGCGGGCCGGGCCTCTCCCGGGTCTTCGCGGCGCTGGCCGCGCTCGGCGGGGCGCTGGTGGTGTGGCGCCACGCGACCCGGGTGCCCGGGCTGGTCCGGGCGATCCTGCCCGGCCTGCTGCGCTCCGACCGGACCCTGGCGTGGGCGCTCTACGCGGTGGCCGCCGGGCCGGTGCTGCTGCTGCTCTACGCGCTGGTCGGCACGCCGTGGCCGCTGGTCGCCGCGATCGTCGCCGCTTCATTGGCCGAGCTCGCGGTCTTCTCCCGTTCCCTGCGCTGACCGGTGGCCGAGAGCAGCCCCTGGACGGCGACCGACCTGGGGACGGTGACCACCCCGACCGCGACTACGCGCGTCGCGCCCAGGTCCAGGCGTAGCCGTCGTCCTCGCAGGCGGACGCCGCGTCGCAGAGGTCGAGGGGCCGGAAGGTGTCGACCATGACGGCCAGCTCGTCGAAGAAGTCGACGCCGATCGAGCGCTCGGCGGCGCCCGGCTGCGGGCCGTGGGTGAAGCCGGACGGGTGCAGCGAGATCGAGCCCTGCTCGATGCCCGAGCCGCGCCGGGCCTCGTAGTTGCCGCCGGTGTAGAAGAGCATCTCGTCGGAGTCGACGTTGTGGTGGTTGTACGGCACCGGGATGGCGTCCGGGTGGTAGTCCACCTTGCGCGGCACGAACGAGCAGATCACGAAGTTCGGGCCCTGGAAGGTCTGGTGCACGGGCGGCGGCTGGTGGATCCGGCCGGTGATCGGCTCGAAGTCGTGGATGGAGAACGCCCACGGGTACAGGTGCCCGTCCCAGCCGACGACGTCGAACGGGTGGTTGGCGTAGACGTACCTCGTCCAACCGCGACGGTGCCGGACCAGCACCTCGACGTCGGTGCCGTCGACCAGCAGCGGCGCGTCCGGCCCCCGGACGTCCCGCTCGCAGTACGGCGCGTGCTCTAGGAACTGGCCGCGTACCGAGAGGTAGCGCTTGGGCGGGCCGATGTGGCCGGTCGCCTCGACGGCCAGCAGCCGGGTCGCTCGTCGCCGGTGGGCACCAGCCGGTGGATGGTCGAGGTGGGGATGATGACGTAGTCGCCGGCCACCGCGTCCAGCACGCCGAACGGGGACTCCACCCGCAGCGAGCCGGACTCCAGGTAGAGGCAGTGGTCGCCGGTGGCGTCGCGGAACAGCGGGGAGGGCCGGTCGGCCAGCACGTACGCGATCCGGACGTCGTCGTTGGCGAGCAGGTACTGCCGGCCGAGCACCGGGTCCGCGCCGGCCCCGTCGAGCTTATGGGTGCGCAGGTGGCGGGGCTTGAGGGGCAGGTTGGGTACCCGGGTGAAGGCGGGCGGGGTGAACTCCTCGGCGGCGGTGATCGCAGTCGGCGCGTGCCGGTGGTAGAGCAGGGACGAGTCGGAGGAGAAGCCCTCCTGACCGACCAGCTCCTCGGCGTAGAGGCTGCCGTCGGGCTGGCGGAACTGGGTGTGGCGCTTGCGCGGCAGCTCACCGACGCTGCGGTAGTACGGCATCTCGCCTCCCGATATGTCCCGTTCTCCGGCCGATTGCGTCCGATAATCGGACGCTGTTGTCCGTTCCTTGTAGCGTCCCGTAAGTTCTTGTCTCGTGTCAACGCACGTGCCCCGACTCTTCGCCGGTCTCGTCGACGACGCCGCTGTCTTCCCGCCCGGCAGCGCCGCGCTGCCCGACGCGGTGGGCGCCCACCGGCGGCACCGCACCGCCTGGTACGCCGACCTGGTCGGCCCGCTGCTGCTGCCCGCCTCGACCCTGCCGGAGCTGCCCGACCTGCTCGGCCCGGACGAGCCGGTGGCGGTCGGCGTCATCGGCGACGTGCCGATCGGCCAGCTCGACGCGGCGCTCGCCGAGGCCGATCCCCGGATCACCGTCCGCCAGGTCGAGGCGGCGGTCGCCAAGCGTGGCGAGGACCCGCAGCCGGGCCTGGCCGAGCTGGTGAAGCTCGCCGAGCGGCTGGGCGCCATCCCCGTGTACGCGGAGATCCCGCTGACCTTCGGGCTGATGGGGGCGCTGGACGCGGTCGCCGGGGCGCGGGCCGGCGGGCTGCGGGTCGCGGCGAAGTTCCGCACCGGCGGACTGGCCGCCGAGCTCTTCCCGACGCCGATCGAGCTGGCCGCGGTGATCTGCGCCTGCCGGGACCGGAGGCTGCCGTTCAAGCTGACCGCCGGGCTGCACCACGCGGTGCGGCACCGGGACCCGGAGACCGGCTTCACCCACCACGGCTTCGTCAACGTGCTCGCCGCCACGCTCGCCGCCACCGAGGACGCCGAGGTGGACGTCGTGGCTGAGCTGCTCGCCGCCACCGACCCGGTCCGGCTGGTGGAGCGGGCGCGGGCCGACCGCGAGACGGAGCGTCCGCTCTGGATCGGGTACGGCTCGTGCAGCATTGAGGAACCACTGACCGATCTGATCCGGCTGGGGCTGGTGAACGGGGGATACGACGAATGACCTGGGTGACGGGTGCCGACGGTTCGCCGTACGGGGTGCGGAACCTGCCGTACGGCGTGTTCCGGCGCGGCGGGCAGGAGCCGCGGATCGGCGTACGCATCGGGAAGTTCGTGCTGGACCTGGCCGGCGCCGAGGCGGCGGACCTGGTGCTGGCCGCCGGGGCGCTCGGCTGGCCCACGCTGAACGACTTCATGGCCCTCGGCCGCCCCCAGTGGACGGCCGTCCGGCAGCGGGTCACCGAGCTGCTCACCGACGAGACGCACCGGCCGGCGGTGGAGCCGCTGCTGGTCCCGCTGCGCGAGGTGGAGCTGCTGCTCCCGTTCGAGGTCGCCGACTACGTCGACTTCTACTCGTCCGAGCACCACGCGGCCAACGTCGGGCAGATCTTCCGCCCCGGCCAGCCGCCCCTGCTGCCCAACTGGAAGCACCTACCGATCGGTTACCACGGCCGGGCCGGCACCGTGGTGGTCTCCGGCACCCCGGTCGTCCGCCCCCGTGGCCAGCGGGCCAGCGCGCAGGGCCCGACCACCGGCCCCTCCGTACGCCTGGACATCGAGGCCGAGGTGGGCTTCGTGGTCGGGATGCCGAGCGCGCTCGGCGATCGGGTCTCCGTGGCCGACTTCGCCGACCACGTCTTCGGTGTGGTGCTGGTCAACGACTGGTCCGCCCGCGACATCCAGGCCTGGGAGTACCAGCCGCTCGGCCCGTTCCTCGGCAAGTCCTTCGCCACCTCGGTCTCGGCCTGGGTGACCCCGCTGGACGCGCTGGCCGACGCCTTCGTGCCCGCCCCCGACCAGGACCCACCGGTGCAGGGGTACCTGCACGACACCCCGCACCTCGGGCTTGATCTCCGGCTGTCGGTCGAGTGGAACGGCGAGCGGGTGAGCCGGCCGCCCTTCGCCACCATGTACTGGACGCCGGCGCAGCAGCTCGCCCACCTCACCGTCAACGGCGCGTCGCTGCGTACCGGCGACCTCTACGCCTCCGGCACCGTGTCCGGCCCGGACCGCGGCCAGGTCGGCTCGTTCCTGGAGCTGACCTGGGGCGGCGCCGAGCCGGTCAAGTTCGCCGACGGTGGCACCCGGACGTTCCTGGAGGACGGCGACACGGTCACCATCACCGCCACCGCGCCGGGCCCGGACGGCACCACGATCGCCCTGGGCGACGTCACCGGGAGCATCCTCCCCGCCCGCTGAGCCGGTCCCGTCGTCCACCGTTCCCCGGTCGCCCCCGGTCGCACAGCGGGTGCGACCGGGGACCGCGCATTCCGCGTTGATCGTCGCGGATTCCGACGCCACGAGCCGTCCGCGGCCGGTCGTGGCGCGCGAGCGGACAGGAGGTAACGAGGATGACCGAGCTCACCGGCGCCGTCTGGCGCACCAGCAGTCGCTCCAACGACCAGGGTCTCTGCGTGGAGGTGGCGGCCAACGTGGTCGCCGTGCACGGAGTGGTCGGGGTACGCGACTCGAAGGACCCGTCCGGGCCGACGCTCGCGGTCAGCCCACCGGGCTGGACGGCGTTCGTCAGCGCGATCCGCGCCGGGGCGTTCCGGCGCTGACCGACCCGTTCCCCGGTGCCCCGCCCGGGGCACCGGTGGCGGAAATGTCACCGAGGGCTCCCCGTTTCGCGTTCACGCGCCGTACCGTGGACGACACGGGAGGTGCCATGTCGACGGTGACGGTTACCGCATTCATCGAAGCGCGGGACGTCGACGTCTGGCGGCTCCTCACCGACCTCTCCGCCCGGGCCGACTGGCTCTCCGCCGTCGGCGCGGTGGAGGTGCTCACCACCGGGGCCCTCGCCGCCGGCACCGCCTGGCGGGAGACCCGGGTCCGCCCGGGCGGCGACGAGCAGTCCGAGGAGTTTCTCGTGGTGGAGGCGGTCGCGCCGCACCGGCTGGTGCTCAGCTCCCGGGGGGCCGGCGTGGACTACCGGATCACCTGGACGCTGCGGACGGTCGAGCGGCGCCGACGCGGCTGCACCCAGGTCACCGTCGAGCAGGAGGCCGTGCCGACCGCCCCGTACGGCCGGGTGCTGGCCCTGATCCTCGGCGGCCTCGCCGCCCGCGCGGTCGAGGGCGCCCTCCGGCGTGACCTGGCCGACCTGACCCGCGCCGTCACACCGGCCTCCTCCGCCGAGGCCGCCTGACCCGCCGGCCCCGCCTGGCGGCCGCCCGACCCGCCGACGCGGCTCCGCCGGCTCGACCTGACCGGGATGCGGGGGGTCCCGCTGGGTAGGGTGCCGGGCGGAGGTGCGGCATGGGCTTGCCCGAGGGGCGGCGGCGGATCACGGTGGCGGTCGCGGCGGTGCTCACCGTCGCGGTGGTCGCCGCCATCGTCTACCGCGTGCTTGCTCCCGCCGAGGTGATCACGCCGGCCCGGGCCGCGTACCCGCCGGCGGCGACCCCGCCCGTGGGGGTGATCGGCCGGCTGCCGGTGGCGCCGCTGATCGTGGACGGCCGGCTCCGGGTCTACGCCGGGACCCGCCAGGTGTACGCCGACCAGCCGGTCGACGGGAAGCACCGGGTCACCCCGTTCTGGTCGTACCGGCGCTGGCCGGCCAAGCTCGTCGGCGTGCTGGCCAGCGGGGTGACCGTGGTCAGCCGCTGGTCCGACGGGAGAGTGGTGGCGCTGGACGCAAGGACCGGGCGGGTCGCCTGGCGGGCGGACGGGCCGGAGCCGGGACCGGTGTCGAAGCCCCGGCGTACCTTCGCGTCGACGGTCTGGGACCCGGCGGGGCTGCACGTCACGCGTACCGCCGACGGTCGCGCGGTGCTGGTGGCCGCCGGTCGGCGGCAGGTGGGTGGGTACGCCCTGGCCGACGGCCGGCAGCTCTGGCGGGTCGACGCGGGCGACTGCCGTACCGACGTGGGGACCACGGCCACCGGCGCGCTGATCGCGGTCGACGGCTGCGCCATGCCGACGACGGTCGAGTTCCGGGACGCGGCCACCGGAGCGGTCCGCACCCGCTGGCACCCCCCCGGCGGCGGGAGGGGGCTGGTGGTGACCCCGGTGGGCTGCGTCGACGGGCACTCGGCGTGCCGGGGGCTGCGGACCGCGGGGTCGGGGGACGACGCCGGCCGGGGCTGGCTGGTCGGGGCCGGCGACCCGGTCGCCGCGCCCGGCCTGAACGGGCCGGACGCCGAACTCGCCGGCGAGCGGGCCGTCGGCAGCACCGGTGGGGTGCTGACCGGCCGGTCGGCGCGGACCGGCGAGGACCTGTGGCGGCGGGCCGACCTGGGCCTGGTGCGGATCATCGCGGTGCAGCCCGGTCGGGTGCACCTGCTGACCGAGCGGAACGACCTGGTCACCCTCGATCCGAGCACCGGCGCCGAGCGGTCCCGCTTCGCCATGGACATCGGCCACGACGGGGTGGCCTGGGTGCCCGGGCGGGCGTACGCGGCGGACGGCTACCTCGCCCTGGAACGGCTCCGCAAGGGCGCCGGCCCGGACTCGGATGACCAGGCGTACTTCCTGACGGCCGAGCCCGTGCTGCTCGCCGCGACATAAGGTCGCGGCGAGCAGCGGGGATGTCAGGCCAGCGCCGACTCGGCGGCGGCGAGGAAGGCGTCGTTCTCCCCCGGGGTGCCGATGGTGACCCGGACCCCGTCGCCGGCGAACGGCCGGACGATCACGCCGCGCGCCTCGCAGGCCTTGCCGAACTCGACGGCCCGGTCGCCGAGCGGCAGCCAGACGAAGTTGGCCTGGCTGGCCGGCACGTCCGGGACGAACTTGCGCAGCGCCTCGGTGACCCGGTCCCGTTCGGAGACCACCAGCGCGCACCGGCGCTCCACCTCGTCGGCCTGGGCCAGCGCCGCAAGGGCGCCGGCCTGGGCGGCCATGCTGGTGGAGAAGGGGGTGACGACCTTGCGGACGGCGGCGGCCACCTCCGGGGCGGCGACCAGGAAGCCGATCCGCAGCCCGGCCAGGCCCCACGCCTTCGACAGGGTGCGCAGCACGACGACGTTCGGCCGGTCCAGGTAGGTCAGGCCGTCCGGCACCTCCGGGTCGGTGACGAACTCCCGGTAGGCCTCGTCGATCACCACCAGCACGTCGTCCGGCACCGCGTCGAGGAAACGGTCCAGCTCGGCCTTGCGGACGGCGGTGCCGGTCGGGTTGTTCGGGTTGCAGACCAGGATCATCCGGGTCCGGTCGGTCACCGCCGCGGCCATCGAGGCCAGGTCGTGGCCGTGCCCGGCGTCGTTGGGCACCCGCACGCTGGTCGCGCCGCTGGTCGCCGCGATGATCGGGTACGCCTCGAACGACCGCCACGAGTAGAGCAGCTCGTCGCCGGGGAGGCAGGTGGCCCGGACCAGGTGCTCGGCCAGCGCCACCGAGCCGCAGCCGGTGGCGATCCGGTCGGCGTCCACGCCGTACCGGTCGGCCAGGGCCTGGCGCAGCGCCACCACGCCCATGTCCGGGTAGCGATGCGAGCCGGCCACCGCCTCGGCGACCGCCTCCACCACGCCGGGCAGCGGGCCGTACGGCACCTCGTTGCTGGCCAGCTTGATCGCCTCGGGCAGGCCCAGCTCGCGGGCCAGGTCCGCCGGGCTCCGGCCGGGCACGTAGTTCGGCAGCGCGTCGAGGTCGGCGCGGGTCAGCCGCAGCGGCGGCTGGTGACGTCCGGTGTCGGTCATGGTGTGTCTCCCGGGTGGTTGGCGCGGTCGTGCGGGGCGGTACGGGTGTCGGGCGTGGCGCGGGGCACCTGCACCACGACGGTCTGCGCCCGCTTGTCGTGCAGCGCCTGGCGCAGCGGGTGGTCGAAGAGCGGGGAGACCGCGTCGACGAACTGGAGCAGCAGGCCGAAACCGCAGCAGTACCAGAGCAGGGTGGGCAGGCCGAGGGTGCTCCACCGCCGGGTCGCCCGGCCGAAGCCGAGCGGCTGGTCGGCCTCAGTCGGGACCGCCCGCACCCGCATCACCCGCTTGCCGAACGTCTGGCCCTGGGCCGCCATCGACGGCACCTCGTAGGCGAACCAGAGCGCGGTGGCGATCAGCAGGATGGCGATCTGCAGCCCGGCGGCCTGCTCGCCCGGCTGGGGCAGCCCCTCCGTGGAGGTGTTGCCGGAAAGCGACCGGCGCACCGACTCCCGCAGGTACGGCGAGATCTCCTCGACGTACCGCCAGACGAACCAGCCGTTGACCACGGCGTTGAGCAGGAACACGGCGCCGAAGTCGATCAGGCGGGCGACCAGGCGGACGCCGTACGAGGCCAGCGGCAGCCCGTGCGGCCGCGGCTCGGGCGGCCGCCCCGGCCAGGTCGGGTACGGCCAGCCGGGCGGCGGCCCCTGCGGGTGTCCCGGCCCGGGGGCGTACCCCGGGCCCGGCCAGCGC
>NZ_JAEVHJ010000145.1:0-15596 GCF_016802855.1 Micromonospora sp. ATA51
GTGCTGGGCGCGCTCGCCGCGGTGGTCGGCGGGGTGACCGGCGGGGCGGACGCCGCGCTGGGCGCGGCGGCCGGGGTGGCCGTCACCGCGGTCAGCTACACCCTCACCACGGTCGTGCTGGCCTGGGCCGACGCCCGCGACCCGCAGCTCGTGCTGCCCTTCGGGCTGGGTCTCTACGCGGCGAAGTTCACCCTGCTCGGCGCGGTGATGATCGGGGTGGCGTCGACCGGCTGGTCGGGGCTGATCCCGCTCTGCCTGGGCATCGCCGCCGGGGTGACGGTCTGGACCGGCGTGCACATCTGGTGGCTGACCACGGTGCACGCCCGCCGCGTCCACAACTGAGCGACGCGGTCGCCGGCCACCACAGTCCCAGCTTTCGGACGGCACGCCGGTGTGTCCGCGATCGGTCATTCTCTCAGTGGCCAGAGGGGAGTAGCGTGCCTCCAGACGACTTCGCCCGCCCGTGTCCCACACAACTTGGTTGTGCGGGGGGTGAGGCACAGCCTCGTCCACTCGACTGATATCGTTCGCCCCGTCATGGCCGGTGACCAGAAACCCCCCAGCACTGGCGGCACAGGCGACGTTCCGTCCGGTGCCGGCCAGGGTTGGACCGCGCTCTCGTACCTCATCGGGGGCATGCTCGTCTGGGGTTTCATCGGCTGGCTGGTCGACCAGTGGCTCGATTCCGGCGGCATCGCCACCGGTATCGGCGTCGTGCTCGGCATGGCCGGGGGAATCATCCTGGTCGTCCGCCGACTCGGCACGCCTACTTAGGAAGGGACGCGGTGTTCGGACAGGCGAACGTCCTGGCAGCGGGCCAGGCGGAATTCCCACCCAAAGTGGAGGACTTCTACCTGCCCAGCATCCTGCCCTGGGGTGCGCACGACACGTACTGGTTCACCAAGGTCACAGCCATGGTCTGGATCGCCGTCGGCGTCCTGATCATCTTCTTCCTGGCCAGCTACCGGAAGCCGCAGCTGGTGCCGACGAAGAAGCAGTGGTTCGCCGAGTCGATCTACGGCTTCGTGCGGAACAACATCGCGGTCGACATGATCGGGCACGCGGGGGTGCGGTTCGCGCCGTACTTCACCACGCTGTTCTGCTTCGTCCTGCTGACGAACGCGTTCGCGATCATCCCGTTCTTCCAGATCTCGCCGAACTCGCACATCGCCTTCCCGGCCTTCCTCGCCGTGATCAGCTACGTGCTGTTCAACTACATCGGCATCCGGCACCACGGCTTCGTCAAGTACTTCAGGAACTCGCTCATCCCGCCGGCGCCCTGGTACATCCTGCCGCTGCTGATCCCGATCGAGTTCTTCTCGACCTTCCTGGTCCGGCCGTTCTCGCTGGCCGTCCGTCTCTTCGCGAACATGTTCGCCGGCCACATGCTCCTGCTGGTCTTCACGCTCGGCGGCTTCGCGATGCTCAGCGCCAACGCCTGGCTGGCACCGGTCTCGGTGCTGTCCTGGGTGATGACCATCGCGCTCACCTTCCTCGAGTTCCTGGTGATCGTCCTGCAGGCGTACGTCTTCACCGTGCTGACCGCCAGCTACGTGCAGGGCGCGCTCGCCGAGGAACACTGATCCACTCTCGCACCAACAGTTGTCGTCCCGCGTGACCGTCACGCGTGATAACCAGGAGGAACCCACTAATGGACATCTACGCCGCGGTAGAGGGCAGCACCGCCGCCATCGGCTACGGTCTCGCGGCCATCGGCCCGGGCATCGGTGTCGGCCTGGTCTTCGCCGCCTACATCCAGTCGACCGCCCGCCAGCCGGAGTCGTCCCGGATGACCCTGCCGTACGTCTGGATCGGCTTCGCCGTCATCGAGGCCCTGGCGCTGCTGGGCATCGCCTTCGGCTTCATCTGGGCCGGCGCCTGATCCAGCCCCTCTGACCGGGAGGTTTTCCCATGTTCTTCCTCGCCGCTGAGGGTGGTGAGACGACCCATAACCCGATCATCCCGCTGTGGCAGGAGGTCGTGGTCGGTGGGATCGCCTTCATCGTGCTCTGCTTCGTGCTGATGAAGTTCGTCTTCCCGCGCATGGAGCAGACGTTCCAGGCCCGGGTCGACGCGATCGAGGGCGGCATCAAGCGCGCCGAGGCCGCCCAGGCCGAGGCCAACCAGCTGCTCGAGCAGTACCGGGCGCAGCTCGCCGAGGCGCGTACCGACGCCGCCAAGATCCGGGACGACGCCCGGGCCGACGCCGAGGGCATCCGCCAGGACATCCTCGCCAAGGCGCGGGAAGAGTCCGACCGGATCATCGCGGCCGGCAAGGAGCAGCTCGCCGCCGAGCGGGCTACCATCGTGCGCGAGCTGCGCACCGAGGTCGGCACCATCGCGGTGGACCTGGCCAGCAAGATCGTCGGCGAGTCGCTCGCCGACGAGGCGCGGCGCAAGGGCACCGTGGACCGGTTCCTGAGCGGTCTCGAGAGCGCGGGGGCCCGCTGATGCAGGCCGCCAGCCGGGAGTCGTACAAGATCGCGGCCGAGCGCCTCGACGCGTACGCCCGCGGCGCGGAGCCGTCGGCGGTGGCCTCCACCGCCGACGACATCCTCTCCGTCGCGACGCTGCTGCGGCGCGAGCCGCGGCTGCGCCGGGCGCTCTCCGACCCGGCCCGGTCCGGTGCCGACCGCTCCGGCCTGCTCGGCGAGATGCTGCGGGGCAAGATCGGCGCTGAGGCGCTGGACCTGCTCGCCTCGCTCGTCTCCGGCCGCTGGTCGGCGCCGTCGGAACTGCTCGACGGCACCGAGCGGCTGGGCGTCGAGGCGCTGCTCGCGAGCGCTGACAAGGCCGGCGACCTCGGCGAGGTCGAGGACGAGCTGTTCCGCTTCGGTCAGGTCGTCTCCGGTCAGTCGGCGCTCTCCAACGCGCTCTCCGACCCGATCGCCCCGGTCGAGCGGCGGGCCACCCTGGCCCGTGACCTGCTCGCCGGGCAGGCCCGCCCGGTCACCGTCCGCCTCGTCGAGGCCGCGCTCGGCGGGTTCGGGGGACGCTCCTTCACCGGCGCGCTCACCCGGCTGGTCGAGCTGGCCGCCGACCGGCGGGACCGTCAGGTCGCGTACGTGACCGTGGCGGCTCCGTTGAGTGACGAGGAGGAGCGACGCCTGGGTGCCCGCCTCTCGGAGATGTACGGTCGAGAGGTTTCCGTCAAGCAGACGGTGAACCCCGAGGTGCTCGGTGGGGTGAGCGTGCGGGTCGGCTCCGATCTGTACGACGGCACCGTCCTGCGCCGCCTCAACGAGACCCGCAACGCGCTCGCGAAGCGCTGACCAGCGCCTCCCTAGCCCTGATACGACGCCATCGGACCGGTCGGTACTAGGTATCCCGGGCCCCTGAAATTTAAGGAAGCAGAGGATGGCCGAGCTGACCATCTCGACGGAGGAGATCCGTGGCGCCCTGGAGCGCTACGTCTCCTCCTACTCGACCGACGTCTCCCGCGAGGAGGTCGGCACCGTCGCCGACACCGGTGACGGCATCGCCCACGTCGAGGGCCTGCCCTCGACCATGACCAACGAGCTCCTGGAGTTCGAGGACGGCACGCTCGGCGTGGCGCTGAACCTCGACGTCCGGGAGATCGGTGTCGTCGTTCTCGGTGACTCCGCGAAGCTGGAGGAGGGGCAGCGCGTCAAGCGCACCGGCCGGTGCTCTCGGTGCCGGTCGGCGACGCCTTCCTCGGCCGCGTGGTCAACGCGCTCGGCCAGCCGATCGACGGCCTCGGTGCTGCAACAGCCCCGCCAGCGCCGGCCGCAGCGGGCCGGCCCGGCGCATCGGGTCGGGCGGATCGGTGGCCAGCGCGCTCAGCGTCGCCATCGCGCTGGCCCGGGCGTACGGGGACCGCCCCTCCACCGCCGCGTAGAGCGTCGCCCCGAGCGACCACAGGTCGGTACGCGGGTCGGAGATCCCGTCCCGGGCCCGCTCCGGGGCGACGAAGTGCGGTGAGCCGAGCACCATCCCGGGCCCGGTCATCGCCCCGTCCCCGCCGACGAACGTGGCCAGCCCGAAGTCGGTCAGCACCACCCGGCCGTCGTGGGCGACGAGGACGTTGTGCGGCTTGACGTCGCGGTGCAGCACGCCGGCGGCGTGTGCGGCGCGCAGCGCGGCCAGCACCGCCAGCCCGATCTCGGCGGTCCGCCGGGGCGGCAGCGGTCCGTCCGTGTCCAGGAGTTCCTGCAGCGAACGGGACGGCACGTACTCCATGACGATCCAGGGGCTGCCCCGGTCGTGCACCACGTCGTAGATGCGGACCACGTTCGGGTGGTTCAGCCGGGCGGCGGTACGCGCCTCGCGCAGCGTCCGCAGCCGCAACTCGTCCCGTTCCGATTCGGTCAGCCAGCCGGGTGGGACGACCTCCTTCACCGCCACGTCCCGGTGCAGCATCTCGTCGCGGGCCCGCCAGACCCGGCCCATGCCACCGGACCCGACCTGGTCGAGCAGCCGGTAACGCCCGGCGACCAGCAACTGCAGCACCTCGGCGCCCCCTCGGCCACTCCCCGTACACGATAGTCAGCGGTCGGTGTTTTCTCATCCGTGGTGGGCGAGCGGCAGGCGGTCAGCCCGGCGAGCCGGCCGGGCCGCCCGGCTGGAAGCTCTGCCGGACGCGGGTCAGGTCGGCGCCCGCCGCGGCCCAGTCACCGTCCAGGGTGGTCCAGCCGAACGTCCAGGCGCCGGCCTTCGCCTGGAGGAGCCGCAGGGCGTCCAGGTTCTCCCCGTTCGGCGCGGGTGAGTCGGGACGCGGTCAGCGCGCTGCACCTCGCAGGTGAACGCCACGTACCAGCGTCCGCCGTCACGGCGCACCGTCGCGGACAGGATCCGCGCCGCGCCCGCCTCGACGCGGCGGGCCAGCGCGGCCCGCTCCTGCGACGGCGTCAGGTCCAGGGCGAACCGGTACGCCTGCATCGTCTTCACGCGACGCATCTGCGGCGGTGGCGGCTTCAACCGCGCGGTTCACCGCCACCTCGCGGTGCGGCATCTCGTCCCGGGCGAGCCAGACCCGCCCCATTCCGCCGCGTCCGACCAGCTCGAGCAGGCGGTACCGGCCGGCGATCACTACCTGCCGCACGGTTCTCCTCACCGCTGGTCGACGTCCACCGTAGCCAACGGGTCGGGTGTGACCTGTCGGTCGTCAGGGCCGCTCCGGGTCAGCTGGCGGCCCCGGTCAGCAGATTCCCGTCCGGGATGGCGATGGCGGGCCGGCCACCGGCCAGCACGGCGGCGGCCCGCCGGGCCTGGAACGCCCCGTGCTCCCGGCGGGCGGCCGCGTAGCTGGCCGCGGTGTGCGCGGCGATGGTGGACCAGCCGTACCGCTCGGCCACCATGGTGCGGGCCCGGCGGGCGACCCGGCGGGCGAAGACCTCGTCGCCGAGGAGCTGGTCGACCGCGCCGCCGAGCGCGCCGGGGTCGCTGTGCGGGAAGGTCACCCCGGTGACGCCGGGCTCGACGATCTCGGCCAGCCCGCCGGTGCTCGCCACCGCGAGGGGGGCTCCGGCGGCCGCCGCCTCCAGGGCGATCATGCCGAACGGCTCGTAGAGGCTGGGGATCACGGTCGCGTCGGTCGCGGCGAGCACCGCCGGCAGCTGGGTGGCGTCCATGAAGCCCGCGAAGCGCACGGTGTCGCCGAGGTGCAGCCGCCGCGCCTCGGCGACCAGCTCCTCCCGGTACGGCCCGTCCCCGGCGATGACCACCCGCAGCCCCGGGTGCCGGTCCCGCAGGTACGGCACCGCGTGCACCAGGTGCTGCACGCCCTTCTCGTAGACCAGCCGGCCGGCGTACCCGATCAGCGGGCCGTCGCCGGCGTAGCGGGCCCGGGCGGAGGCGACCGTCCGCGGGCGGGCGTGCCAGGCCCGGTGGTCGACCCCGTTGGGGACCACGTCGATCCGCCCGGTCGGCACGTCGAAGAGCCGGGCCACCTGGTCCCGCATGTAACCGGAGCAGGCGATCACCCGGGCCGAGGCGTTGCTCAGCCAGTGCTCGACGCCGTGGATGGTGCGGTTCATCTCCGCAGGCAGCCAGCCCTGGTGCCGGCCGGCCTCGGTGGCGTGGATGGTGGTGACCAGCGGCAGGTCGAGGTGTTCGGCGAGGGTGACCGCGGAGTGCGCGACCAGCCAGTCGTGGGCGTGGATCACGTCGTACCCGCCGGACCCGGCGGCCCGCAGGGCGGTGCGGGTGAGGGTGTGGTTGAACGCCATCGTCCAGGCCAGCAGGGAGCCGGTGGCGAGCGGGAAGGCGACCGGGTCCTCGGCGGCCCGGAGGATCCGGACGCCGTCGGCGTACTCCTCCAGCGGGGCGCCCTCGGCGTGCCGGGTGACCACGGTGACCTCGTGGCCGGCGACGGCCAGAGCGACGGAGAGGGCGTGCACGTGGCGGCCGAGTCCACCGACGAGCACGGGCGGGTACTCCCAGGAGAGGATCAGCACCCGCTGGTGCCGGGCGGGGTGGATGTCGATCACGTCGGCGTCAGGTGACATGCGGCCCCCTTTGAGTTGTTCCCGCACCACGCGGCGGCGGGCACCACACCGGATGCCGGCCGTCTCGGGTGGGTCGAGGCCAATCCTGCCGACCGGTCGATAACCAGCGGAGACGCGGTGGTTGCCGGTGTGTAACGCGTGCCTATCCGGCCCGCCGGACGCGCAACAGCTCGGCGACCGACCACGCCTGGAACGGGCAGCCGGTCGCGCCGTGCGGGGCGAGGGCGTCGGCCGTCTCGCTCACCGATCCCAGCCCGTACTCGCCCAGATGCCCCTCGAGTCCGACCAGAAGATCGTCGGTGGGCAGCCCGGCCCGCCGGTACGCGTCGACCAGCGGCCCGATCAGCCACGGCCACACGGTGCCCTGGTGGTAGGCCCCGTCCCGCTCCGCCGGACCGCCCCGGTGCCGGCCGACGAAACCCGGCGAGTCGGGGGAGAGGCTGCACGGCCCGAGCGGGGTGAACAGCGCGGCGGTGATTCGGCGCAGCGTCGCCTCGTCCGGCTCCAGCGGGGCGTACGGCAGCGACCAGGCGAGCAGCTGGTTCGGGCGGAGCAGGTCGTCGTCGTGGTGCGGGGCCCCGCCCAGCGGGTACGCCGGGGCCGGCGCGTCCACCACGTCGTGCAGCCAGCCCACCGGCGCCGGGAACCGCTTCCGGAACGCCGTGGTCGCCTTCGAGTGCAGCCCCCACAGCGCGGTGGCGTCCCGGCCGACCAGCTCGGTCAGCTCGGCCAGGCCGGCCAGCCCGTTCACCCAGAGCGCGTTGACCTCCACCGGCTTGCCGGTACGCGGCGTCACCGGCACCCCGCATACCCGGGCGTCCATCCAGGTCAGCGCGGTGTCCGGCGGGCCGCCCTGGGTGAGCAGCCCGTCGGCCGGGTCGACCGCGATGCCGTACCGGGTGCCGGCCAGGTGCGCCTCGACCACGGCGTGCAGCGCGGGCAGCAGCTCGCCGGCGAGGTCGGTGTCGCCGGTGGCGGTGACGTGCCGGCTCACCGCGTGCAGGAACCACAGCGTCGCGTCGACCGTGTTGTACTCCACCCGGCCGGTGTCGGCGGTGTTCGCCAGCATCCCCTCGGACAGCGTCGCCGCGTACGCCCGCAGCAGCTCCCGCCCCTCGTCGGCCCGGTTGGTGCGGAGGAACAGCCCCTCGTACGAGGTCATGGTGTCCCGTGACCAGGCGCCGAACCACGGGTAGCCGGCGACCACGTCGGGGCCGGCGGCCGTGCGCACCACGAACGCGTCGGCGGCCAGGGCGAGGGTCGCCGCCGCCGGGTCGGCCGGCTTCGCCGCGGCCACCACCTCCCGGTTGCGCCGCCGCGCCGCCTCGACCAGCGCGGTCGCCGCGGGCGGGTGGTCGGTCAGGTCGTCGGCCCAGGCCAGCACCGACACCGTGTCGCCCGGGCGGTCCAGCGCGCCGGCGAAGCGGCCCGCGTACCAGAGGTCCTCGTCCGGGTTGAGCCCGCGGGCCGCCTCCTCGCGTGGCGCACCCCCAGCCACCACTTCCCCTCAGGCGCCAGTCCGGCCCGACCAGCCGGAACGCCCCCTCGACCACCGCCCCGCCGGCGGCCGGCTCCAGCCGGGGCGTCGGCCGTCGGCCCGCCGCTCGCCGTGCGCGTCCCGCCAGGTGCAGGCCGCCGCCAGGTCCAGCCGGACCGGGCCGCCCGACACCAGCCGGTGCACCACCGCCACGCAGGACCGGCCGTACGCCATGGCGATCTCCCGCTCGATCACCACGTCACCGATCCGCCAGCGCCAGCGCGGCACCCCGTCGACCAGGGCGAACTGCTCCAGCAGCTCGAAGCCGCGCGGGTCGACGTCGCCGGAGGCCCACTCGTGCGCGCCGAGGCGCACCCGCGCCCCCGACGGTAGGGTGACCGCCGGGTCGAGGCTGACCAGCCCCATCCGGCGGGTCGCCGGCGTTTCCCCGGCCGCCACCAGCAGCCCGTGGTAGCGGCGGGTACGCAGCCCGCTGACCGTGCCCATGGCGTAGCCGCCCCGCCCGTCGGGGAGCAGCCACTCCCGGGTCGACCCGGCGTCGAGGTCGCCGCAGACCTGCGGACCGAAGCGAATCCCGTTCATCTTTCCTCCACCCGGGGCGGCGTGCCGCACGCCACGACGAGAATGGCCGCTGTGGTGAAGTACCCCGGCGGCGTCGAAGATGTGCAGGTGATCACTGACCGTCCGACCTCCGCTGCCCCCGACCCCGAGCGGCTCCGGCTCGCCCAGGCCGATGCCGGCGAGCAGGACTGGCGCGCATGGGGTCCCTATCTGTCCGAGCGGGCGTGGGGGACGGTACGGGAGGACTACAGCGAACACGGCACGGCGTGGGACTACTTCCCCCACGATCACGCGCGGTCCCGAGCCTACCGGTGGAACGAGGACGGCATGGCCGGCGTCTGCGACGACCGGCAGACATTCTGCTTCGCCCTCGCCCTCTGGAACGGGAAGGACCCGATCCTCAAGGAGCGGATGTTCGGCCTCGGCGGCGACGGGGGCAACCACGGCGAGGACGTGAAGGAGTACTGGTGGTACGAGGACTCCACCCCCACCCACTCCTTCATGCGCTGGCGCTACCACTACCCGCAGGCCGCCTTCCCGTACGACGAGCTGGTGGCGGTCAACGCGCTGCGCGGCCGGGACGACACCGAGTACGAGCTGGTCGACACCGGGATCTTCGACGACGACCGGTACTGGGCGGTGACCGTCGACTACGCCAAGGCGTCCCCGAGCGACATGTGCATCCTGGTGACGGTCGCCAACCGGGGCGACCGGGCCGAGCGGCTGCACGTGCTGCCCACGCTGTGGTTCCGCAACACCTGGTCGTGGGGGCTGCCCGGCGGCGACCGGGTGCCGAAACTGGTGGGTGACGGCGCCCGGCTGGTCGGCGAGCACTGGGTGCTCGGCCAGGTCCTGCTGGAGGGCGACGGCGCGCCGACCCCGCTGCTCTGCGACAACGACACCAACGCCGAGCGGCTCTGGGGGCTGCCGGGCCGGTCGGCGTACCCGAAGGACGGGATCAACGACCACGTGGTGGCCGGCGCGGCCACGGTCAACCCGGACCGGGAGGGGACCAAGGGCGCGCTGCACTACGTGTTCGACGTGCCGGCCGGGGGCCAGCGGCAGATCCGGCTGCGGCTGACCCGGACCGCTCCGCCGCCGGCATCCGCCCCGCCGCCGCCGGCCGAGCTGGGCGACGGTTTCGACGCGGTGCTCTGGGCCCGGCGGGCCGAGGCGAACCGGTTCTTCGACAGCGTCGTCCCGGCCGCCGCGAGCGCCGACGAGGCGCTGGTGGCCCGGCAGGCCATCGCCGGGGTGATGTGGGGCAAGCAGTTCTACCACTTCGACGTCAAGCGGTGGCTGGAGGGCGACCCCGGCTCCACGCCACCGCCGGCCGGTCGGCGGCACGGGCGCAACAGCCACTGGTGGCACATGACCAGCTTCGACGTGATCTCCATGCCGGACCCTTGGGAGTACCCCTGGTACGCGGCCTGGGACCTGGCCTTCCACTGCGTCACCATCGCCCGGGTCGACCCCGGCTTCGCGAAGGAGCAGCTGCTGCTCCTGCTGCGTGAGTGGTACCTGCACCCCAACGGGCAGATCCCGGCGTACGAGTGGGCGTTCGGCGACGTGAACCCGCCGGTGCACGCCTGGGCGGCGCTGAAGGTCTTCGAGATCGACGGCTCCCGCGACCACGAGTTCCTCGCCCGGGTGATGCACAAGCTGCTGCTCAACTTCACCTGGTGGGTGAACCGCAAGGACACCGGCGGCAACAACGTCTTCGAGGGCGGCTTCCTCGGGCTGGACAACGTCGGCCCGTTCGACCGCTCCGCCGCGCTGCCGGTGGCCGGGGTGCTCGAGCAGTCCGACGGCACCGGCTGGATGGCCATGTACGCGCTGAACCTGCTCGACATGGCCATCGTGCTGGCCGAGCACGACCGGGCGTACGTGGACACCGCGACGAAGTTCTTCGAGCACTTCGCGTACATCGCCGCGGCCGCGTACGACCAGGGGCTCTGGGACGACGAGGACGCCTTCTTCTACGACGTGCTGCGGCTGGCCGACGGCAGCCAGGTGCCGCTGAAGGTCCGCTCGGTGGTCGGGCTGCTGCCGCTCGCGGCGACCACCCGGCTCACCGCGAAGACCCTGCACCGGCTGCCCGAGCTGGGTGCCCGGCTGCGCTGGTTCCTCACCAACCGCCCCGAGTACGCCGACGTGATCGGCGCCCGCCGGCTCGGCCCGGACGGGCGGCAGCAGCGGCTGCTCTCCATGGTCGGCCCGGACCAGGTGGTCCGGCTGCTCGCCCGGATGCTGGACACCGACGAGTTCCTCTCCGAGTACGGCCTGCGCACGCTCAGCCGCGCCCACCTGGACAAGCCGTTCACGGTGACCCTCGGCGGCCAGGAGTTCAGCGTCGGCTACGAGCCGGCCGAGTCGACCAGCGGCCTGTTCGGCGGCAACTCCAACTGGCGCGGCCCGATCTGGATGCCGACCAACTTCCTGTTGATCAGCGCGCTGCGCGACTACGCGGCCTTCTTCGGCGACGACCTCCAGGTCGAGTACCCGACCCGCTCCGGGAGCAAGCACACGCTCGACGAGATCGCCGACGACCTCTCCGCGCGGCTGATCTCGCTCTTCACCCGGGACGGCTGGGGCCGGCGCCCCATCTACGGCGCGGCCCAGCTCTTCCAGACCCACCCGGACTGGCGGGACCTGATCTGCTTCCCGGAGTACTTCCACGGCGACAACGGCGCCGGGCTGGGGGCCTGGCACCAGACCGGCTGGACGGCGCTGGTCGCGACCTGATCCTCACCCGGCGCCGCTGAGCCGGGGCGCGACGGCCGCCCGGCCGCCGCGCCCGCCCGCTCAGGGCAGCGGGAAGAAGGCCACCCGCGCGTGGTACTCGCCGGCCACCATGGTGGTGTCGCTGCCGACGAAGAGGCCCCGGTCGGTGGCGTACAGCTCGCCGGTGCCGACGCCCCGGTCCTTCGTCGGGTTCCAGGCGAGGGCCCGGCCGGTGACCGGGTGGATCGCGCCGATGCCGGGGCGGGAGACCGCACCGGCGCCGGCCGAGTTGCGGCCGAGCGGGTTGTCCAGCCAGCGCTGGTGCCCGCCGACGTAGACCGCGGAGCCGGTGATCGCCACCGAGAGCAGGGTGTCCCCGCCGGTGTAGTTCACCCAGGTCGGCTGCTTGCCGCCGGTCTCCGCGCCGAACTCGAAGCGGGAGGCCGCGTCGCAGAGTGTGCCCGGGAACGCGGCGCCGGTGGTGACCGCGACGAACCAGGAGCCGTCCGGCGAGATGTCCACCCCCCGCAGATAGGTGGGCATGCTCGCCGCGCACTGCGGCTGGTACCGGGTGGTCGACCACCCGGAGAGGGTGACGCCGGCGGCGGTCAGCCCCGCCACGGCGAGCTGGTGGCGGGGCTGGCCGGCGACCGAGCTGAAGTTGCCCACGAAGACCAGCCGGCTGCCGTCCGCGGAGACGTCCAGCGCCTCGACCTTCACCGGCGCGGTGACCCCGCTGGTGGTGACCCGCGGCCCCTCCAGGCGCAGGTTCACCGTCGGGTCGGCGGCGCCGGTGGTCGCGTTCAGCGCGGCCAGGCCTCGGCGGGCCACCCCGGCCACGGTCTGGAACGCGCCGCCCACGATCAGCCGACCGCCGACCAGCCGCACGTCGTTGACCTGGTTGTTGAGCGCGGCCGGGGCGAAGCCGGCGACCCGGGCCCCGGTGGCCACGTCGAGCCGGGCCACCCGCGGTGCGGCCACCCCGTTCACCGTCGTGAACGCTCCGCCGATGTAGAGCGACCGGCCGTCGGCCGACGCGGCGAGCGCCTTCACGGTCCCGTTGACCACGGGCCGGAAGGTGGTGTCGATCCGGCCCGTGGTGGCGTCGAAGGCCACCAGCCGGGGCATGGCGAGCTGCGCGGTGTTGTTCGCGTTGCGGACCTTGGTGAAGGACCCGGCGAGATACACCCGGTTGCCGATCTGGAGGATCCGGTAGACGGTGCCGTCGAGCGCGTGCGGCGTCCAGTTCGCCGGGTCGGCGCTGACCACGGTGGCGTGCGTGGCGTTGACCGCGTGGGCCGGGGTCGCGGGAAGGGCGCTGCCGGCCGCGACGAGCGCGGCGAGCACTCCGGTGGCCGCTCTCCGGCGACGCCGGCGCCGGCCCTCCGGCCGGCCCCGGGTCTGGTGTGGATGATCACGAGAGGTCGTCATGGCCGAAGCATGCCGCGCCCAGCCGGGTACGCGCAGTCGGGTTCCCGCCGTCCGCGCCTCGGCGTTCGGCCACTTCGCACCGGCCGTCCGGCCGGCCCCGGTGATCCTTCCCGCCCGCCCGGCACCGTCCGCGCGCCGCGCCGGAAACTGGGCTGTCCCGGCCGCCCGGGGCGCAGTAGCGTGTCCCGGTCCAGCACACGGAAGGGGAACGCGATGCGGCAGCGCCGGGAGGCGACGGTGCTCATCTTCGACGCCGACGACACGCTCTGGGAGAACAACGTCCTCTTCGAGCGGGTGATCGACGACTTCCTCGCCTGGCTGGACCACCCCACGCTGGACCGGACCGAGATCCGGGCCGTGCTCGACGACATCGAGCGGGCCAACGCGGTGGCGCACGGGTACGGCAGCAAGGTCTTCCTGCGCAGCCTGGGGGACTGCCTGGAGCGGCTGCGGGAGCGGCCGGCCACGGAGCGGGAGCGCCGGGAGCTGGACGAGCTGACCGCGGCGCTGGTCGGGCACACCGTCGAGCTGATGCCGGGGGTCGCGGAGACGCTGGACGACCTCGCCACCCGCCACGAGCTGCTGCTGCTCACCAAGGGGGAACGGGAGGAGCAGCAGCGCAAGCTCGACGCCTCGGGTCTGCTGCGCCACTTCCGGGCCGCGCACATCGTCCGGGAGAAGGACGTCGACACGTACCGCTGGCTGGTCGCCGAGCACGGGTTCGACCCGGCCGACGGGTGGATGATCGGCAACTCCCCGCGGTCGGACATCCTGCCGGCCCGGGCCGCCGGCCTGAACGCGGTGTTCATCCCCAACGAGAACACCTGGGTGCTGGAGCACGACGAGCTGGACCCGACCGACACCGGAGTGGTCCGGCTGGCCGCCTTCCCCGACCTGCTCCGGCATTTCTGATCCGCCGGTAACGTCCGGGTCGTGCCGCTGACGTTCCCCTCGCACCTGGCTCCGGTGCTGCCGCTGAAGCTGTGGCGCCCGCACTGGTTCGACGGGGTGGCGCTGGCCACCGGCGCGGTGTCGCCGGACGTGGCCTACCTGTTCACCGGCACCCGGTACGACCTCGGGCTGCGGACCCACACGCTGGGCGGGCTGCTCTGGTGGTGCCTGCCGGTGGCGCTCGGCTACACCTGGATCGTCCGCCGGACGATCGCCGGGATCGCGGTGCACCTGCCGGCGAGCGGGCCTTCGCCTGGCGGGATCATGCCGCGCTCGGCGGCGTCCGGCACCCCTGGCAGGTCACGGTCTGCTCAGCGCTGATCGGCGCGGCCAGCCACGTCGCCTGGGACCGGGTCACCCACACCGACCGCTGGCTGCGCGCCCTCGGCGTGGACTGGCACGCGCTCACCGGCATGTACTGGTGGTTCTTCGCCGACCTGCTCAGCACTCTGGTCGGCGCGGTCGTCGTGGTCGGCCTGGCGCTGCGCGCCGCCAGCCGGCATGAGATCTTTGACGGCGTACGACCGCCGGCGCCACCGGCGCGCCCCACGGTCTTCTGGGGGGTGGCGCTGATCGTCACGGCCGTCGGCGCGGCGGTGCTGCCGGCGCTGCCGTATCCGACGATGCCGGCCCCCGGTGGGGTACGACTGCTGCATCTGGGCGCGCTCGCGCTGATCGCCGGGGCCGTGGCAGCGGGCCGGTCCGAGGCTCGACGGGTCGGTGGGCGGACCGGTCGCTTCGATGAGAAACAGCGACAATCCGGCTGACCCTGTTACGTCGACATGCCGTATTTCAACGTTGGTATCAATCACATTCTCGCGGGCCCGCAAAAGCTTGTCCGACCTGCGGCGGGATGCCTAACCTGGGCCCGCGTTCACGGCTCTTCGGGGTGAGTCGGGGACGCGCCGAAGTCCGGTAGTTGGGCACCGTGGAGCTGAGTGCATGCGGGCCGGCTCGCCGTGTTGAGCCCGGCGTTGGCGGCGTGCCACGCCTGCCGCGCTCGCAACGGCGAATTCCGCTACCACGCCGGACGGCTGGGGGTCAGGACCGGGGAGTTGCGGACCCGGTCCTGACCCGTCCCCGGCGCCGGCTGCCATGATCAGCGGCATGACCGCGGAATCCCGTACCCGTGCACGGGTCGCCAACCGCGCCCACCTGCTGACCACGCTGCCGCGCGACAGCACCCAGGTCGTCATCGTCACCGACGACGACCGGAGCCCGAGCCACGCCACCCTGGAGACGTTGGTCAGGACGGGCGACCGATGGGAGCCGGTGTCCGAGCTGCCCGCCCGGATCGGCCGCGACGGGTTCAGCGACCGGCACGTGGAGGGGGTACCCACCACCCCCACCGGCGTCTTCGCCTTCGGACCGACGATGTACGGCATCTCGCCGGACCCGGGCGTCCGCTACCCGTACCACCGGGTCGCGCCGGACGACTGGTGGAACGCCGCCCCCGAATCGCCGGCGTACAACACCTTCCAGCACACCGACCGGAATCCCAGCGGGGAGAGCGAGGCGCTCTGGCGGGAGGCGCCGGCCTACACCCACTTCGCGGTGATCACGTACATGAGGTTCCCCCGATAGCGTGGAGGCTAGACCTAAGGGGATAGATGGTCATGGCTGAGACGAGGAGACGGTTCGACCGGGAGTTCCGTGAGGGCGCGGTGCGGATCGTGCGGGAGACGGGCAAGCCGATCGCGCAGGTCGCCCGGGATCTGGGGATCAACGACGGCACTCTGGCCAACTGGGTGGCGCAGGATCGGCGGGCTCGCGGCGAGGCGGCCGCGGGCGGTCTCGGTGAGGACGAACGCGCCGAGCTGGTCAGGCTGCGCAGGGAGAACGCCGAGTTGGCGATGGAGCGCGACGACGCCCCTATGTTTGTCAAGTTGAGGGAGTCGGCGTTGTCGCTGGTGGCAGGGCTGCGGTGATGAGGGGGAAGATCTGTCGGGCGACGTAGCGCTTCA
>NZ_JAEVHJ010000146.1:0-15414 GCF_016802855.1 Micromonospora sp. ATA51
GCGGGCCGGCGTCGCGGCCGCCGAGGGCCGGCGTGCCCCTTCGGGGTTGGATCAGCTCACATGTTGGCGATGTCGGCCTGCTTCGCGCGGACGGCCTCGGCGGCGGCCTTGAGGCTGGCCAGCTCGTCGGCGTCCAGGTCGGTCTCGACGACCTTCTTGACGCCCTCGCGGCCGATCTGGGCCTCGACGCCCAGGTAGACGCCGGAGATGCCGTACTGCCCGTCGACCCAGGCGCAGACCGGCATGACCTCGCCGGAGTCCTCCGCGACGGCCTTGGCCATCCGGGCGGCGGCGGCCGACGGGGCGTAGTACGCCGAGCCGGTCTTCAGCAGCGCGACCACCTCGGCGCCACCGTTGCGGGTCTTGACGACCAGCTCCTCGATCTGCGCGGCGGGCATCGCGTCACGCAGCGGCTTGCCGTTGACGGTGCTCTTGGAGGGCACCGGGACCATGGTGTCGCCGTGCGAGCCGAGGGTGAGGGTCTTGACCGACTTCACCGGTACGTTCAGCGCCTCGGCGACGAAGTTGGTGAACCGGGCGGTGTCGAGCATGCCGGCCTGGCCGAGCACCCGGTTCTTCGGGAACTGGGTGGCGAGCTGGGCCAGCGCGGTCATCTCGTCGAGCGGGTTGGAGACCACGATGACGACGGCGTTCGGGGCGTACTTGGCGACGTTCTCGGCGACCTGGCGGACGATCTTGGCGTTGGTCTCCAGCAGGTCCATCCGGCTCATGCCGGGCTTGCGGGGCAGGCCGGCGGTGATGACGACGACGTCGGAGCCCTCGATGGCCTCGTAGCCCTCGCCGTTCGGGCCGGTGGTGGCGCCGACGACCTTGGTCTCGAAGCCCTCGACCGCGCGCGACTGGTTGAGGTCCAGCGCGAGACCGGCCGGCTTGCCCTCCACGATGTCGGTGATCACGACGGTGTCGAAGATGTCGTACTCGGCCAGGCGCTGTGCGGTGGTGGAGCCGTAGAAGCCGGCGCCGACGACAGTGACCTTCTTACCCATGGTCGTCCCACTCCCTGATACCAGTCGGTTTTCCGGACCGTATCAGCCATCCTGGCACCGATCGGGCGAGGGGCGGACGGTTATGACGCGCTTGGGCGTAACGACACAGCACCCCGGCGACCCGATGAGCCGGGTGCGGGCGGATCAGCCGCGCTCGGCGCGCTCGACGACGTTTGTCAGCAGCATCGCCCGGGTCATCGGGCCGACGCCGCCGGGCATCGGCACCAGCGCGCCGGCGACCTCGGCCACCTCGGGGTCCACGTCGCCGGTGTAGCGGCCCTTGCCGTCCGCGCCGACCACCCGGGTGATGCCGACGTCGACCACGGTGGCGCCCGGCGTGACCATGTCGGCGGTGAGCAGTCCCGGCACGCCGGCCGCGACGATGACGATGTCGGCCGCCCGGGTGTGCGCGGCGAGGTCCAGGGTGCCGGTGTGGCAGAGCGTCACGGTGGCGTTCTCGCTGCGCCGGGTGAGCAGCAGGCCGAGCGGGCGCCCGACCGTGTTGCCCCGGCCGATCAGGGCGACCTTGGCGCCGCGCAGCGCGATGTCGTACCGGCGGAGCAGCTCCACGATGCCGCGCGGGGTGCAGGGCAGCGGAGCGTCGTAGCCGAGCACCAGCCGGCCCAGGTTGACCGGGTGCAGGCCGTCGGCGTCCTTGTCCGGGTCGATCATCTCCAGCGCGCGCTGGGTGTCCAGGTGGGCCGGGAGCGGCAGCTGGACGATGTAGCCGTGGCAGGCCGGGTCGGCGTTGAGCTCGGTCAGCACCTGGTCGAGCTGGGTCTGGGTGGCGTCGGCCGGCAGCTCGCGCCGGATCGAGGCGATGCCCACCTCGGCGCAGTCCCGGTGCTTGCCGTTGACGTACGCCTGGGAGCCGGGGTCGGCGCCCACCAGGACGGTGCCCAGCCCGGGGGTGATGCCGCGCTCCGCGAGCGCCTTGACCCGTACCCGCAGCTCGTCCTTGATCTCCGCCGCGGTCGCCTTGCCGTCCAGGATCGTCGCCGTCACGCACCGATCGTCTCACGCGCGTCGCCCGCCCGGCCGAGGACGGCAAACCGTGACTAAACGTAACGTGGGTTTAATCACTCACAGTTAGGTGCTGTGGATCGCGCCACATCGCGAGACCGACAGACGATCATCAACCTCCACAGAGCGGACAACGGGCACGCAAGGTCGCGGCTGCGTCGCGACCGCACGCCAGGCGCGCGGCCGGGCGGGCGGAGAGGCAGCCTGAGCAGGGATTCCGGGCCTCCTCCTTAGCAGAGGTGCCCGACGTCGACAAGGCCCGGCACCCCATTCCGTTACCCCTTCGCAACGCTCTCGTTGTCGAAGCTGCCGCCGGCGACCTACCGTTGCCGATTGTTGCGCAGCGTCACCCCACGCCGGGCCTGACTGCGCAGCGTGAGGAGATGAGGAGACTCAATGCGAGTTCGTAGGCTTGCTGCCTGGACCGCCCTCCCGCTCGCGGTGACCCTGGGCCTCGCGGCCTGCGGCAGCGGCGGAGGCAGCGGATCCGGCAGCAGCGACCCCAACGCGGCCGTCAGCATCCAGATCAGCGAGCCGCAGCACCTGGTTCCGACGAACACCACCGAGACGTCGGGTTCCCAGGTGCTCGCCGGCCTGTTCAGCCCGCTCGTCGACTACGACGCGCAGAACAAGCCGTACGAGGTGGCGGCCCAGTCGGTGACGTCGTCGGACAACAAGGTCTGGACGATCAAGCTGAAGGACGGCTTCACCTTCCACAACGGTGAGAAGGCCACGTCCGACGACTACATCAACGCGTGGAACTACGGCGCGTACGCCCCCAACGGCCAGGGCGCCAGCTACTTCTTCGAGAAGATCGCCGGCTACCAGGACCTGCAGGGCGAGAAGCCGAAGGCCAAGACGATGTCCGGGCTGAAGAAGGTCGACGACCTCACCTTCACCGTGACGCTGTCCGAGCCGTACATCGACTTCAAGACGATGCTCGGCTACACCGCCTTCTACCCGCTGCCGGAGGCCGCGTTCTCCGGCCCGGGCGTGCTGAAGGACTCGTACGAGCAGGCGCCGATCGGTCAGGGCCCGTTCAAGATGAAGGGCACCTGGCAGCACGACGCCAAGATCGACGTCGAGCGGTACGACGCGTACCCGGGCCAGAAGCCCAAGGTCAAGGGCGTCGAGTTCCGGGTCTACCAGCAGCTCACCGCGGCCTACGCGGACGTGCAGGGGGACAACCTGGACGTCCTCCCGACGATCCCGACCGAGAACCTGAGCACCGCGCCGACCGACCTCGGTGACCGGTACCAGACCAGCCCGATGTCGTCGTTCCAGTTCCTCGCGTTCCCGACGTTCGACAAGGACTACAGCAACCCGGACGTGCGCAAGGCCATCTCGATGGCGATCGACCGGGACGAGATCACCAAGTCGATCTTCAAGGGTTCGCAGCAGCCGGCCCGTTCGTTCGTCTCGCCGGTGCTGCCGGGCTACCGGGACAACACCGCGGGCGCTGCCGGGGAGTTCAACCCGGCCGAGGCCAAGAAGCTCTACCAGGCCGCCGGCGGCCCGTCGAAGATCGTCATCTCCTACAACGGGGACGGCGGTCACAAGGACTGGGTCGACGCCACCGCCAACCAGCTGAAGGCCAACCTGGGCGTCGACGTCGTCGGCTCGGCCGAGCCGAAGTTCGCCGACCTGCTGACCAAGGTCGAGAAGAAGCAGCCGGTGGGTCTGTTCCGGATGGGCTGGGTGATGGACTACCCGTCGATGGAGGACTACCTCGGCCCGCTGTACACCACCAACGGCTCGTCGAACTACTACGGCTACAGCAACCCGGAGTTCGACAAGCTGGTCAAGGAGGGTTCGGCCGCCAAGACGCAGGACGAGGCGATCGCCAAGTACCAGCAGGCGGAGGACATCCTGGCCAAGGACATGCCGGTGATCCCGCTCCGCTTCGGCGAGAACGTGTTCGGCCACTCGTCCAAGGTCAAGAACGTCGAGATGGACCTGTTCCAGCGGGTCAACCTCGTCAAGATCGAAGCGGCCAGCTGAGCTGACCATGGTGCGGGCCATCCGGGCGACGACGCCCGGGTGGCCCGGACCGCGCTACCCCGGCCGGGCCGCGCGCCCGGCGTCGGAGGCGGCGCCGGCCTCCCCCGGGCCGACGGCACCCCTACCGATATTTCCGGTACGACCAGAGATGCCGTCCCGCGACCCTTTCGCACATTTCCGGAGAGACTGCTAAGCATGTTCCGCTACATCTTGCGGCGCCTACTGCAGATGGTCCTCGCGTTCTTCGGGACCACCCTGATCGTCTACGCGCTGATGTTCGCCGGCCAGGGCGACCCCATCCAGGCCCTCGCAGGCGAACGACCGGTGACGGCGGCCCAGCGGGCATACCTGACCGAGAAGTACCACCTGGACGCCACGGGCGTCGGTGGCTTCTTCTACCGCTACTTCGACTACGTCAAGAGCCTGCTCCAGGGTGACCTCGGCCAGTCGCTGACCGGCCGGCAGATCGGCGACATCCTTCAGGCGGCCTGGCCGATCACCGTGAAGCTCGCGCTGATCGCGCTCGCCGTGGCGATCATCTTCGGCGTCACCGCCGGCGTGATCGCCGGCATCCGCCGGGCCAGCATCTTCGACAACTCGACGCTGGTGCTCACCCTGCTGGTGCTCGGCATCCCGACCATCGTGCTGGCGCCGCTCGCCCAGTACTTCCTGGGCGTCAAGTGGCAGCTCTTCCCGCCCACCGCCGGCTCCGAGCCGACGTTCTACGCGCTGCTGCTGCCGGGCATCGTGCTCGGCTCGCTGTCGCTGGCCACCGCGCTGCGGCTGACCCGTACCTCGGTGGCGGAGAACCTGCGCGCCGACTATGTCCGCACCGCCCGGTCCAAGGGCCTGGTCAAGCGCCGGATCGTCACCGTCCACGTGCTGCGCAACTCGCTCATCCCGGTGGTCACCTTCCTCGGTGTCGAGCTGGGCAACCTGATGAGCGGCGCGATCATCACCGAGGGCGTCTTCAACATCCCCGGTGTCGGCTTCAACCTCTTCCGCGGCATCCGCACCGAGGACGGACCGCTGGTGGTGGGCATCGTCAGCGTGCTCGTCGTGGTCTACCTGGTCTCGAACCTGGTGGTGGACGTCCTGTACGCCGTACTCGATCCGAGGATCCGCTATGAGTGATTTTGAGACGGTGGCGGCGACCGAGAACCAGGCCGCCCGCCGGGGCCCCTCCGGCGAGCCGGGCACGCCCAACCAGATCGGCGCGGCGCACAAGCCGCGCAGCCTGGCCGGCGACGCCTGGCGCGACCTGCGGCGCAACCCGATCTTCTGGATCTCGCTGGCGCTGGTGGTCATCTTCACCCTGATGGCCCTGGCCCCCGGCCTGTTCACCACGAACGACCCGAGCGACTGCCTGCTCTCCCGGCAGCACGCCGGGCCGTCCGGCGGGGCCATCTTCGGGTACGACTTTCAGGGCTGCGACACGTACTCCCGCGCGGTCCACGGCACTCGCGCCTCACTGCTGGTCGGCGCGCTCTCCGCGCTGGGCACCGGGGTGATCGCGCTGGTGGTCGGCATGGTGGCCGGCTACTTCGGCCGCTGGATCGACGCGGTGCTCTCCCGCGTGATCGACGTGGTGCTCGGCATCCCGCTGCTGCTGGCCGCGATCGTGCTGCTCAAGCGGGTCGGCAACGCCAGCCCGACGGTCCGGATCACGGCGGTGATCTTCGTGCTGGCCATCCTCGGCTGGACCACGGCCGCCCGGGTGGTGCGCTCGTCGGTGATCACCGCGAAGGAGCAGGACTACGTCGCGGCGGCCCGGATGCTCGGCGCCGGCCACGGCCGGATCATGTGGCGGCACATCCTGCCGAACTCGCTGGCCCCGGCCATCGTGGTGCTCACCATCGCGCTCGGCTCGTTCATCGCCGCCGAGGCGACGCTCTCCTTCCTGGGCATCGGTCTCAAGGCGCCGACGATCTCGTGGGGCCAGGACATCGACACCGGCCGGATCCACATGCGGGAGTCGGCGACCCCGCTGATCGTCCCGTCGACCTTCCTCGCGCTGACCGTGCTGGCGTTCATCATGCTCGGCGACGCGATCCGTGACGCCTTCGACCCGAAGCTGCGGTGAACTCTCATGACCCAGTCCGCTGTCCGGCCGACGCCGGCCTCTCCCACCCCGCCCGGCGGCCACCTGCTCGAGGTACGCGACCTGCACGTCGAGTTCCGCACCCATGAGGGCGTGGCCAAGGTGATCAACGGGGTCTCGTACCACCTGGACGCGGGCGAGACCCTGGCGGTGCTCGGCGAGTCCGGCTCCGGCAAGTCTGTGACCGCCCAGGCGATCATGGGCATCCTCGACACTCCCCCGGCCCACGTCCGCTCCGGCCAGATCCTGTACCAGGGCCGGGACCTCCTGACCCAGTCGGAGGAGCAGCGCCGGCAGGTGCGCGGCAAGGAGATCGCGATGATCTTCCAGGACGCGCTCTCCGCGCTGAATCCGGTCTTCCCAGTCGGCTGGCAGATCGGCGAGACGCTGCGCCAGCGCGAGGGGATGTCCCGGGCCGACGCCCGACGGCGGGCCGTCGAGCTGATGGACCTGGTGAAGATCCCGGCGGCGGCGAAGCGGCTGGGCGACTACCCGCACCAGTTTTCCGGCGGCATGCGGCAACGCGTCATGATCGCGATGGCGCTGGCCCTGAACCCGAAGGTGCTGATCGCCGACGAGCCCACGACGGCGCTCGACGTCACCGTGCAGGCCCAGATCATGGACCTGCTGGCCGACCTGCGCCGGGACCTCGACATGGCGATGATCCTGATCACCCACGACCTCGGCGTGGTCGCCGGCGTCGCGGACCGGATCGCCGTGATGTACGCCGGCCGGATCGTCGAGCACGCCGACGTGCGCTCGCTGTACCGGGCGCCGGCCCACCCGTACACCAAGGGCCTGCTGGAGTCGATTCCGCGGATGGACGTACGCGGGCAGGCGCTCTCCACCATCAAGGGGCTGCCGCCGAACCTGATGCGGATCCCCTCCGGCTGCCCGTTCCACCCCCGGTGCCCGTACGCGCAGCAGGTCTGCGTGGACGTGGTGCCGCACGACCTGGTCCTCGGCGACGGCCGGACCAGCGCGTGCCACTTCGCGCAGGAGGTCCGTGATGACAGCGCCCGCTAGCCCGACCAAGGTCCGCGGCGAGACGATCCTCTCCGTCGACAACGTGGTGAAGCACTTCCCGATCAGCCAGGGTGTGCTGTTCAAGAAGCAGACCGGCGCGGTGAAGGCCGTCGACGGGGTGAGCTTCGAGCTGCGCCGGGGCGAGACGCTCGGCATCGTCGGCGAGTCCGGCTGCGGCAAGTCGACCCTCGCCCGGCTGCTGATGCGGCTGGAGACGCCGACCTCCGGCCGGGCCACGCTGGAGGGCAAGGACCTCTTCAAGTCCTCCGGCGCGGAGCTGCGCCGGCTGCGCCGCAACATGCAGATGGTGATGCAGGATCCGTACACCTCGCTGAACCCGCGGATGACGGTCGGCGACATCATCGGCGAGCCGTTCGAGATCCACCCGGACGCGGCACCGAAGGGCAGCAAGCAGAAGCGGGTGCAGGAGCTGCTGGACGTGGTCGGGCTCAACCCCGAGCACATCAACCGGTACCCGCACCAGTTCTCCGGCGGCCAGCGGCAGCGCATCGGCATCGCCCGGGCCCTGGCGCTGCGGCCGGAGGTCATCGTCTGCGACGAGCCGGTCTCGGCCCTGGACGTGTCGATCCAGGCCCAGGTGATCAACCTGCTGGAGCAGCTCCAGGACGAGTTCGGCCTGTCGTACATCTTCATCGCGCACGACCTGTCGGTGGTCCGGCACATCTCGGACCGGGTCGCGGTGATGTACCTCGGCAGGATCGTGGAGATCGGCACCGAGCAGGAGATCTACGAGCGTGCCACCCACCCGTACACCCAGGCGCTGCTCTCGGCCGTGCCGGTGCCGGACCCGGACGCCCGGGAGAACCGGAACATGATCCGGCTCACCGGCGACGTGCCCAGCCCGGCCGACCCGCCGAGTGGCTGCCACTTCCGCACCCGCTGCTGGAAGGCGCAGGACATCTGCGCCATCCAGGACCCGCAGACGGTCCTGCGCGCCGCCGACCCGCACCCCTCGGCCTGCCACTTCGCCGAGGTGCGCCCCGCCGCCGCCTGACCCACCCCACCCGCCGACCGAACCGCCCCGCGCCGAATTCAGCCGCCCCCGCCCCCGGACAGGGGACGGGGGCCGGCTGGTGTCGGGCCGCGGTCCGCCCGGATCGGGAACCGGGCCGGATCGCCGACGTCTCAGAGCTGGGCCAGGTCGAACGCCCAGATGCCACGGCCGTGGGTGGCCACGTAGACCGAGTTGTCCACCGCGTTGTACTCGACGTCCATGCCGACGGTCAGCGGCAGGCCGGCGCCGAGCCGCTGCCAGTCGGTCGCCCCGGGCGCCCGGTAGAAGGTGGCCAGGTCGGTGGCGAGCACCAGGGCGCCGTTCGACAGCTCCCTGATCGAGCTGGCGGGCACGTCCGGCAGGTTCGCCGAGACGTCCTTCCAGGTCGCGCCCGCGTCGGTCGTCTCGTAGACGTGGCCGTAGCCGGCGCCCGGGCCCTCGGTGAACCGCCGGGAGAACCCGTTGATCGCGAGGAAGGCGTGCGCCGGGTTGGCCGGGTCGACGCCGGCGCCCTGCACGAACCGGTTCGGGAAGTCCGCCGGCAGGGTCAGCTGGTGCCAGCTCGCCGGGTCGTTCACCTTGCCGACCGCGACGCCCCGGGTGAACCCGGCGTTGTTGCACGGACCGCACCAACCGACGTACGCCGTGCCGCCGGAGACGCCCACCGAGGTCGCGGTATGGCCGCCGCCCAGGTCGAAGACGTTCGTCCAGCCCTTGCCGTTGGAGATCGCGTACCCCTTGGTGTTCACCCAGACGTGCTGGCCGCCGGCGACCCACACGTTCGCGTCCTTCGCGTCCGGGGAGAACGGCGCGATGAACCGGGCCAGCTCGTCGCCGGGCGCCGAGGTGTACGGCTGGATGTCCCGCGAGGTGGAGGTCGACGCCGTGCCCGGCCGGGTTGGCGTTGCAGTTCTCGGTCACTCGCATGGCCAGGTTGGTGTACTCCTGGACCTGCCGGCAGCCGTTCGCCGGGTCGGCCAGCGAGTCGCCGCCGTCACCGCCGAAGTTGGAGCCCATCACGGTGTCGCCGGCCCGCAGCACCGAGGCGCCGTTGTCCTGGAGACCGCCGGAGACCACCGTGCCCGCCTTGGCCGGGTCCTTGCCGACCGAGACCGAGTAGTACTGGAGGGCGTCGATGCTGCCGTCGTTCAGGCTCTGCCAGTCGGCGGCGTGCCCGTCCTTGTCGGTCTTCCCGTTGATCGGCCGGCGGTAGATGCCGCCGTCGTTGCCGACGTAGACGAAGCCGTTGCCCACCGCGACCGAGTGCTGGTCGGAGTGGATGGTCTTGTTGCACTTGTTCTGCGCGTCGTAGATGTTCCAGCAGGAGAAGCCGAAGTTCCAGTACGGCCCGACGGTCTTCCAGTTGGCGCCGCCGTCGGTGCTCTCGTACACCTCCTCCAGGCCCGCCCAGACGTGGTTCGGGTTCGCCGGGTCGACCGCGAGGAACTGGTTGTACCAGGCCTGGATGCCGGGACCGTAGCCCTTGCCGATCACGGTCTGCTTGAGCGCGGAGCCGGAGTTGCCCAGCTTCGACGAGTCGGCGATCTTGCTCCACGGCCCGGCGGGCGAACCGTTGTTGGAGACGTAGATGCCGTCCAGGTAGCTGTTGACGTTGCCGGCCGGCTTGTTGAGCAGCTTCGGCGACTGGTTGATCGCGTACAGCTTGCCGCCGTCGGCGGAGAACGCGAACGTCACGTAGCCGATGTCGTCGGCCGGGATGGAGCCGGTCGGGTTGACCTTGGCCCAGCCGCCCGCCGTGTAGTCGGCGGTCTCGTAGAAGCCGTTGTAGGTGTCGCCCGACCGCCAGGCCGAGGCCACCACGACGTGCTTCGGATTGCGCGGGTCGTCGGCCACGTCGTTGACGATGTTCTTGTACGCCGCGTTGGCCGTGCCCGCGTCCGCCCCGCCCGGCAGGTAGCTCGGGTTCGGCGCCCACTCGAACTTCCACGCCCCGGAGCCGCTGCTCATCGAGTGCGAGTAGAGACCCCGGTTGGTGGCGGCCCAGACCTTGCCGTCGAAGAACCGCAGCTTGTTGATGACCGTGCTCTCCAGCTCGGTGCCGCCGACCCGGTCGGCCGCGGTGAACTGACCGGTCTTCGGGCTGGCCAGCCGGTAGACGCCGGCGCCGACGTACGAGGTCGCGCCGGTGTTCGCCTCGCCCGAGGCGTACCAGAGCGAGCCGTCGGCGGCGAGCACCACGTCGCCGCTGGACAGGGTGGGCAGCTGGTCGGTGATCGGCGTCCAGCTCCCGCCGCCGATCGAGGACCGCCACACGCCACCGTCGGCGCCGGCCGCGTAGACGTACCCGCTGTTGTCCGCCGCGAGGCCGGTGATCCGACCGGTCACCAGGCCCGCGCCCCCGGAGGAGTTGGAGGCGTAGTCGCGGTAGCGGGGGTCGTCCCCGTCATACTTGATCTTGGTGACCTCGCGCCAGCTGCCCTTGGTGGCCGGCAGCCCGTTCAGTTGGCTGAACGCGTTCGAGTACGCGCCCGCCGCGACGATGCCCGGGGCCGACCGGGCCTGGGCGAACTGCTCGGCGATGACCCGGGCCTCGAAGGCCTCCTCGCCGGCCTCTTCCGAGTTCTCCCCGGCCGCCATCTCGGCGAACTCCCGGGGGTGCCAGGGCAGGTTGGCGCCCGGCTCCTGGGCCAGGCCGAGGGCCTCGAGGACCTCGTGGTTGGTGGCCGCGACGCCACCGAGCGCGGCGGTCAGCACCAGCGCGCCCGCAATTGTCGCCGGCTTGCGCCAGCGGAATTTCGACATGTGAATCCTCCAGGATTCAGGGAGGTCCCGGGCAGGGTGGGCCCGGGGAGGGAGACCACGGCGGCGGATGGCGTGGCCGTGGTGTGCTGCCTGGTGATCGGACGGGCACCGTCCGGATTCGACCCTCGTCGCGCTGCGGCGTCCACCTGGCGGACGGGTCACACCTCGTCGGGCCCGGCAGGACCGGGACGGCGGGGAGGGTCAGGCGGTGGCGGGTGGCGCCCGGGTGAGCAGGGTGCCCCGGGGCGGCAGCGGAACGACCGGCGGCCGGTAAGGGGTCGCGGCGAGGACGGCGACCGTCGTGCCGTCGACCCGCAGGGGCGCGCCGAGGAGAAGATCGTCCGGTCCGTCGGTCTGGCCGACGCCGGCGCGGTGGTCACCACAGGGCCCGCCGGGAACCTCCGCCCGCAGCTCCGGCGGAGTGTCGGGGTGCGCGTGGCGCTCCCCGAGGCCCGGGGGTCGCCGGACGGCGGGGCGGCAGGGTGCGGCGTGGCGACCGGGGCGACGACGCGCCGTTCGTCAGGAGGGACGACGTGCGTCGCGTCGTGGACGATCGACCGGTGCGCGGCGGTGACCACCGCGCCGGGCAGGTGGGCCTCCGCGCAGGCCGGCGCGCCCAGACCGGCCAGGACGAACGCCAGCGCGACGACGACGGCGCTCAACCGGTCGCGCACGCGCATGGGGCCAACCTGTCGGAACGAGGGATGTCGGACGCCGCTCGGGCGGGCGGCCGGGGGCCGCGGGCGGGAGACGGGTGGTAAGGAGTATCCGGGGGGTCGATCGCTTGCTGCCGGGATCACGCTAGCAACACCAGTTGACGACCGGCAACGGGTTGATGGTCGTACTTTCGGCTGGTCAGCGCGGCGACCGAGGGAGCGCTCCCGAGTGGAGGCTCAACGCCGAAGCGGGGCAAGGCCGTCGGCCGCGCCCCGCTTCCCACGACGTGTCAGTGGAAGAAGTGCCGGGTGCCGGTGAGGTACATGGTCGCCCCGGCCTCCTTCGCCGCGGCGATGACCTCCTCGTCGCGGATCGAGCCGCCGGGCTGGACGATCGCCCGGACGCCCGCCTCGATCAGGATCTTCGGCCCGTCGGCGAAGGGGAAGAACGCGTCCGAGGCGCAGACCGATCCGCGGGCCCGGTCCGCCCCGGCCCGGCTGACCGCGAGCTGCGCCGAGTCGACCCGGTTCACCTGGCCCATGCCCACGCCGACGGTCGCGCCGTCCCTGGCCAGCAGGATCGCGTTGCTCTTCACCGCGCGCACCGCCCGCCAGGCGAAGGCGAGGTCCCGCAGGGTCGCCTCGTCGGCCGCCTCGCCGGTGGCCAGCCGCCAGTTCGCCGGGTCGTCGCCCGCGGCGTCGATCCGGTCCCGCAACTGCACCAGGACGCCGCCGGTGACCTGCCGCCATTCCGCCGGCAGCGGGTTGAACTCCGGGGCGCGCAGCAGCCGGATGTTCTTCTTCCCCTGGAGGATCTCCACCGCGCCCTCGTCGAACCCGGGCGCCACGAGCACCTCGGTGAAGATCTCGGAGACCTGACGGGCCAGCTCCACGCTCACCGGGCGGTTCACCGCGATCACCCCGCCGTACGCCGACACCGGGTCGCAGGCGTGCGCCTTGCGGTGCGCCTCGGCGACGTCCACGCCGACGGCGATGCCGCACGGGTTGGCGTGCTTGATGATCGCCACCGCCGGCCGGTCGGCGAAGTCGTTCGCGGCCCGCCAGGCGGCGTCCGCGTCGACGTAGTTGTTGTAGGACATCTCCTTGCCGTGCAGCTGCTCGGCCTGGGCCAGTCCGGCCGGGCTGGCCGGATCGGCGTAGAGGGCCGCCGCCTGGTGCGGGTTCTCGCCGTAGCGCAGCACCGCCTGCCGGGTCAGCGCCAGCCCGGCGAACTCCGGCCACCCGTCGGCGGCCGGGGCCAGCGTCGCGGCGAACCACTCGGCGACCGCCACGTCGTAGTCGGCGATGACGGCGAAGGCGCGGGCGGCGAGCGCCCGGCGCTGGGCGAGCGTGAAGCCACCCGCGCCGAGGGCGGCCAGCAGCGCGGGGTACGCGGCCGGGTCGGTCACCACGGCGACCGAGGCGTGGTTCTTGGCGGCGGCGCGGACCATCGCCGGACCGCCGATGTCGATCTGCTCGACGCACTCGTCCTGGTCGGCGCCGGAGGCGACGGTGGCCTGGAACGGGTAGAGGTTCGAGACCAGCAGGTCGATCCCGGCGATGCCGTGCTCGTCGAGCTGGGCCGCGTGGGAGTCCTTGCGCAGGTCGGCGAGGAGGCCACCGTGGATCTTCGGGTGCAGGGTCTTCACCCGGCCGTCGAGGATCTCCGGGAAGCCGGTCACCTGCTCCACCGGGGTCACCGGCACGCCCGCGCCGGCGATGGTCGACGCGGTGCTGCCGGTCGAGACGAGCTCCACCCCGGCGTCGTGCAGGGCCCGGGCCAGCTCGACCAGGCCGGTCTTGTCGTAGACGCTGACCAGCGCCCGCCGGATCGGGCGGCGGTCGTCCTGAGTGGAACTCACGGCACGGTGACCTTTCTTCCGGTGATCGTCCAACCTTCACGGACCAGCCGGCCGACCTGCTCGACGAGCTGGCGGCGCTCGGCGGACTTGATGCGCTCGGTGAGCGTCTCCTCGTCGTCGTCGTCCAGCACCGGCACGGCGACCTGGGCGACGATCGGGCCGGTGTCCATGCCGGCGTCGACGAAGAAGAGGGTGGCCCCGGTGAGCTTCACGCCGTAGGCGAGGGCGTCCCGGGGACCGTGGATGCCGGGGAACGCCGGCAGCAGGGTGTTGTGCGTGTTGAGGTAGCGGTCGCCGAACGCGGCCAGGAAGTGCGGGCCGACGAGCTTCAGGAAGCCGGCGCTGATGACCAGGTCGGGCCGGTGCTCGGTGACGTGCGCGGTCAGCGCCTTGTCCCAGTCCTCCCGGGTCGGGTGGTCCTTCACCCGGTCGACGAAGGTCGGCACCCCGGCCGCGGCGGCCCGGTCCAGGCCCGCGATCCCGTCCCGGTCGGCACCCACGGCGACCACCCGGGCCCCGTACGCGGGGTCGGCGGCGGCGTCCAGCAGCGCCTGAAGGTTGCTGCCGGAGCCGGAGACGAGGACGACGAGGCGGGCGACGGACGCGGGCTCGGTCACGCGGCCACCCTATCGGGCAGGTCGGGGCGTCCAGCGCTCGGGCAGCGCCGCTTCGGGCGGTCACCCGGATGGCCCGGGCACGATACGCTGCCGGTCGCTTCGCTCGGTGCCCGGCGTACGCCCGGCCCCGCACCCGTCAGTGAACCGGCACCCCCGGGGGTGCCGATGGAACGAGGAGTACGCCCGCCATGCAGCCTGGTTACCCGCAGCAGCAGCCGCCGCCGCAGATCGACAACAACATGACGATGTCGATCGTCTCGATCTTCCTGTTCTGGCCGTTGGCCATCCCGGCCATCATCAACGCGTCCAAGGTGAACCCGCTGCTCCAGCAGGGTGACTACGCGGGCGCCCAGGCGGCCGCCGCCGAGTCGAAGAAGTGGTCGAAGCTGGCCCTCATCATCGGCATCATCTGGATCGCCCTGACGGTCGTGTGCTGCCTCGCCCTGGGCGTCGGCGGAATGATGAGCGGCAACAGCACGAACTGACGACCGCCGACCCCCAGCCTGAGGAGCATCCAGTAATGCAGCCCGGTTACCCCGGTCAGGACCCGTACGGCCAGCAGCCGCCGCAGGATCCGACCGCTCCGCAGTACCAGGACCCGTACGCGCCGCCGCCGCAGGCGCCGCAGTACGGGCAACAGCCCCCGGCCGGCCAGCCCTACGGCCAGCCGCAGGACCCGTACACCCAGCCGCAGGCGCCGCAGTACGGGCAGCAGCCGACCTCGGGACAGCCGTACGGCCAGCCGACCCCCGGCCAGCCGTACGGGCAGCCGACTTCGGGACAGCCGTACGGGCAGCAGCCGTACCAGGACCCGTACGGCCAGCAGCCGCCCTACGGCGCCGCGCCGACGTACCCGAACGCCGGCTACCCGATGCCGCAGGGCCAGCAGAACACCCTCGGCCTGGTGTCGATGATCCTCGGCATCGCGTCCATCCCGCTGGCCTGCTGCTACCTGGGCATCCCGCTGGGCATCGCCGCGGTGGTCACCGGCTACCTCGGCAAGCAGAAGGTCAGCCAGGGGGTCGCGGCCAACGGCAGCCAGGTCACCACCGGCCTGATCTGCGGGGCGATCGGCATCGTGCTGGGAATCGCGCAGATCATCGCGATTGTGGCGCTCAACATGAATGTTCCCGGCGCCTGAGCCGGGCCATCAGGTGATGGGGGCGTCCCGGCGTGGTCCGGGATGCCCCTTTCGCTGTACCAAGAGTTCAGGCCCGCGTGGCCGGACGAGGAGCTTCGTGGCGGCGGCGCCGAGCAGCGCGCCGACCCCGACGACCCCGGTGGCCATCCCGGCCACCTGCCAGGGCACCGGACCGATCTCGGCCAGCCGGCCACCGCCGAGC
>NZ_JAEVHJ010000147.1:0-15381 GCF_016802855.1 Micromonospora sp. ATA51
GTCGCAGCGGCGGACCGGGGCGCCGGACGGCGGCGCGCGGCGAGCCGGTGCAGCGGCGCCGCCAGCACGCGCACCTACGCCCGCGACCAGCGCCGCGCCGAAGACGGCCAGCAGCGCGGACCGGTCAGGATCACCAGGAGCGGCCAGGCCACCGCCGGCAGGACGTGGCAGCTGTCGCCCATCGTCCGCAGCGGACCGAGGCAGCCGTCGACCGAGGCCAGCACCGCCAGACCGACCAGGGCGACGATCTGGGCGAGCCCGGCCGCCAGCAGGGCGCGCAGGAGGCGGTACGGCCGGGCGGTGGCCGCCACGGCGAGGGCGGTCACCGCCGACCCCACCCAGATCGCCGCGACGCTCCACCAGGCGTAGAGCAGCGCGAACGCGCCGACGCGGAGCTCGCCCGCCGGCGGCTGCCAGGAGTGCTGGTGGGCCATCACCGCGACGATGCCGAGCAGGCAGACCGCCCCGCCGGCCAGCCCGGGGAGGAGGAGGCGCGGCAGCCCCGGGAGGCCACCTCCCCGGGGCGCCCACCACGTCCACCAGACCAGCGGGAAGAGCCAGAGCACGACCGCCGCGCCGATCGCGATCTGGTCGGCGCCCGCCACGGCCAGCGCCAGCAGCGTCCGGGTGAGCAGGGACAGCTCGGTCTGGTGCGCGTCCCACGGGCCGGGGAACGATCGGGTGATGGTGTCGCCGAACCCGAACGCGCCGGCGAGATCGCCGAGCAGGCGCAACCGCAGAATCCGCTGCCACAGGTCGAGGCCGGCGACCGCCACGAGGACGCCGGCGGCGAGGGCGACGCCCAGGCTGGCCCGCAGCGGCCCGCCCCGCCAGGACGCCAACCGCAGCCGGGCGCACTGGGTGATCCACCCGACGAACACGATGGCCGCCAGCAGCAGAAGCAGCAGCACCTCGGGGCGGGGCGGGAACCACTGCGGTCCGCCGGTGAATCCGCTGGTCAGCTCGCCGATGACCAGCCCGGTCCCCAGCCACGACCCGGCGGCGACGCCGGTGGGCGCGGCCCCGCCGGTGGCCACCGCGTACCCGACGGTCCGCCACACCGAGATCGTCACGACCGCCGCCACGGGGGTCCCGACCACCCAGCACGCCACGCCGGTGGAGGTGATGCTCTCCAACTGGAGCACCAGGAAGAGGGCGGCCCAACCGAGCAGAAAGAACTGGACCCCGCTCAGCGCGTACAGCGGCGCGGGGTCGGCCAGGGAGCGCCGCCGGTCCGGCCAGGACGGGTGGGTCCGCAGCAGTCTGCGCAGCCGCGCGCGGACCGGGTGCGGCCGCGGCGGCTCCGGGTCGCCGCCGGCGGCCGTCGCCCAGACCCGCACGTCGGCCCCGGCGGCCACGGCGTCCGCGTCGGCGTGCAGCTCGCGGTGCCGCAGGATGTCCACCCGGGCCAGTTGGACCATGACCAGCAGGAAGGACGCGACCACGAGCTGCCGGATCAGCGGGGTCCGGGCGGCCGGCCAGAGCACCTCGTCCGCGCCGACGAACCAGCCGAAGAACTGGGCCCCGAGCAGCGATCCACCGACCAGCACGAGGTACGGCAGGCACACCAGGCCGGCGAAGGCGCGGAAGAGCGCCACCACCGCGTAGCTGATGCCCACGTCCCGGTTGCGCAGGTGCGCGTACTCGTGCAGGACGGTCGCCCGGAAGGTCTCCGGGTCGGTCATGCGGCTGAGCAGCAGCCCGCCGTGCAGCCGCACGGTGTACCGGCCGAACCACCCGTACGTCACCGCGCCCCGGGCCAGCGCGGCCGGATCGACCACGAACCCGGGCGGGGCGGCGAGTCCGGCCTGCCCGGCCAGGGCGGTCAGTTCGGCCCTCGCCGCGCCGTCCGGGTCCAGCCGCGACAGCGGGACCACCCGGCTGCCGCGGTTGCGCCACAGGGGCAGCCACAGGTAGAGCACGGCCGCGGCGGCGAGCACGGCGAGCACCCCGGCCGGCGCCCGCCACCGGCCGGCGTACGGCAGGCTGGACACGCACCGCTCCACCGCCGCGGGGTCGCCGGTGCGGAGCAGGTTCGCCAGCTCGTCGCTGGCCGGATCGAAGCCGGTGGCGAGGTCGCAGGCCAGGGCGTGGTTCTGCGGGGGCAGGAACTGGGCCAGCTCGCCGAGCATGGTGACGGCCGCGGTCAGCACGGTCATCAGCAGCAGGACGAAGCGCAGGGTCGTCCCGGCGGCGATCCCCGGCAGCCGCACCGTGGACGGTGGGTGGGCGGTGGCGGGCGCGGCGGACGGCTCCGCCACGCTCACCGCTCGGCCCGGGGCGCGGCGGGCGGTTCGAGCACCAGGCGGGCCACCACGTGGTCGGCCACACCCCGGGCGGCGGGATCGTCGAGCCCCGCCGCGCTCGCGCCGGCCCGCACCCGGTCGTGCACGGCGGCCAACTGTTCCCTGGTCAGGTGCGGGACGGTGGCCGGCAGGGCGGGCCGCGACCGCCGTCGGAACAGCCGGCGGAGCCGGCCGCCGACGCCGTCGGCCAGCGCCTTCACGCCCATCCGGCTCGCCTCGTCGACGGCGATCCACACCACCGGGGTGAGCGCGGCGACCGCCTCGGTCAGGCCGAAGCCCAACTCCTCCGGGCGGTGCGGGCGGCGCAACAGGCCCGCCACCCGGTCCGGCGGCAGCCGGCTCAGCCCCTCCACCAGTGGCAGCTCGTGCGGCGCGACCTCGGTGATGACGTCCCGGACGACCTCGGGGACGGTCGCGGCCATGGGAGCCTCCTCATCGGACGGACGCGTGACGGCCCCAGCTTATGGCCGACCGGCCCGGCGTGATGACCCGTGCACGGTCGGTCAGCCGGGGCACGCGCCGGGCGCCGGCAGGACTGCGCGGTCCCGGTTGACGCATCGAGGTGCGCTGATCAGAAACCCGGCACGATGAGGCTCAACGGCGCCGCCTGCCGACCGCGCCGGCCCGGCCCACGCCGGCCCGGACGGCACGACGGCCGGGACCATCACGGGGGGGTCCCGGCGTCGGCGGTGGGTCAGTGCGCGGCGCAGCCGGTGGTCGGCGCGGGCACCGCGGCCGGCGCGCCGATCGTCGGCAGCCCGAGCACCACCCCGGGGGTACGCGGGGAGCGGCCGGCCTCGGCGGCGTCGCCGGCCCGGGTACGCCGGTGCGACAGCGGCTCGCCGTCGGCGTTGAGGTGGTGCGGGGCGGCGTACGTGACGGTGGTGTGCACGATGTCGCCGGGCCGGATCTGCCCCGCGAGGCTGCCGGCGTCGAAGTGCACGAGGCGGCCGTCGCGGGCGCGGCCGGACATCCGGCCGGTGCGCTCGTCCTTGCGCCCCTCGCCGACGGCGACCAGCACCTCGACGGTCTCCCCCACCAGCTTCCGGTTCTCCGCCCAGGTGATCTCCTCCACGCAGGCGATCAGCCGCTCGTAGCGTTCCTGCACGACCTGCTTGGGGAGCTGGCCGTCCATGGTCGCGGCGGGGGCGCCGGGCCGCTTGGAGTACTGGAAGGTGAACGCCGAGGAGAACCGGGCCTCGCGGACCACGTCGAGGGTCCGCTCGAAGTCGGCGTCCGTCTCGCCGGGGAAGCCGACGATGATGTCGGTGGTGATGGCCGCGTCCGGCATCGCCGCTCGGACCTTGGAGATGATCCCCAGGTACTTCTCCGACCGGTACGACCGGCGCATCGCGCGCAGCACGTCGTCCGAGCCGGACTGCAGCGGCATGTGCAGCGAGTGGCAGACGTTCGGCGTCTCGGCCATGGCGGCGATCACGTCGTCGGTGAAGTCCTTCGGGTGCGGGCTGGTGAACCGGACCCGCTCCAGCCCGTCGATGTCGCCGCAGGCGCGCAGCAGCTTCCCGAAGGCGTACCGGTCACCGAACTCGACGCCGTAGGAGTTGACGTTCTGCCCGAGCAGGGTCACCTCCAGCACGCCCTCGTCGACCAGGGCGCGCACCTCGGAGAGGATGTCGCCGGGGCGGCGGTCCTTCTCCTTGCCGCGCAGGGAGGGCACGATGCAGAACGTGCAGGTGTTGTTGCAGCCCACCGAGATCGACACCCAGCCGGCGTACGTCGACTCGCGCCGGGTGGGCAGCGTGGAGGGGAAGACGTCGAGGGATTCGAGGATCTCCACCTCGGCGGCCGCGTTGTGCCGGGCCCGCTCCAGCAGCACCGGCAGCGAGCCGATGTTGTGCGTGCCGAAGACCACGTCCACCCAGGGGGCCTTGCGGACGATCTCGCCGCGGTCCTTCTGGGCCAGGCAGCCGCCGACCGCGATCTGCATCCCGGGGTGTTTGTCCTTCACGGGGCGCAGATGACCCAGGTTGCCGTAGAGCCGGTTGTCGGCGTTCTCCCGGACGGCGCAGGTGTTGAACACCACCACGTCCGGGTTGTCGTCGGCCTCGGCGGCGCGCACGTAACCGGCCTGTTCGAGCAGGCCGGAGATGCGCTCGGAGTCGTGCACGTTCATCTGGCAGCCGTACGTACGCACCTGGTAGGTGCGCGGGCTGCCCGCGGCTGCGGTAGTCATGACGTGCACAGCGTATCCGGGCCGAGCTGGTCGGACCGAACGAGGAGGAGCCATGTGCCGGAGCATCAAGACCCTGCGTGAGCCGTACGTCCCGGTGGTCACCGAGGAGGACGTCCGCGCGGCGGCGTTGCAGTACGTCCGGAAGATCTCGGGCTTCCGGACGCCTGCCGCCCACAACGCGGCCGCCTTCGACGCCGCCGTGGACGCGGTGGCCGCCGCCACCGCGACCCTGCTCGACCAGCTGGTGGTACGCGGCCAGCAGCCGACGGCCGCGCCTGACGCCGCCCGGCCCGCGACCGGAGCCGACCCGCGGACCCGCGCGGGCCGGGCCCGGCTCAGGCCGCGGCTAACGCGGGGGCGACGGAGTCGGGGGCCCACCGGGAGCGGTGGCACTGCGACCAGCCCCGGCAGCCCGGGTGGGCCATGGTGCAGAGCCGCTGGTCGCTGAGCACCTCGCCGTCGTCCGTCTCGGTGACGGTGAAGTGCACCGGGCGGATGGTGCCGTCCGGGGCGACCAGCAGGTGCCGGCCGTCGTCGAGGGTGTCGTCCCGCATCAGGCAGTTGCGGTCCAGCAGCCGGGCCAGCGCCGCGATGCTCGGCAGCTCGGGCAGCCGCTCGGGCACCCCGTAGCAGTCGACCATCGTGCCGAACTCGCCCGGCGCCTCCCAGACGTCGCAGATCACCGCGTACGTGGGCAGCCGGGCCGGGTCGGCCACGGCGAGGGGCATCACCACCCGGCCGAGCGCCTCGGCCAGCGCGGGGTACACCTCCACCGGTGCCGCCCCGTCGATTCTCCAGTTCCACAGCTCGGTCATGCCGCCTCCTCGCTGTGCTCGTCCCACCGGCCTCCGGATCGGGCCTTAATGACGATGGTGGGGTGCATATGACCTCAGCCGGGGCCAAGTTACCGGTCTGTGACCATTCCGGGCAAAATTTCCTCGGGCACCGTTGCTCCGAGTAGCGGGAAGATGACAGTTTATCGGGTATGGTGCCTCGTTCGGGACAACGACCTGGCAGTCAGCGGATCCGGATCAGGTGCTCGCCCCGGGGCAGCAGCTCGCCGATCACCGTGCCGCCGGGCACCTCGCCCGCGACCAGCAGGCCGCCGGAGGTCTGCGCGTCGGCCAGCAGCAGCCGCTCCCCCTCGTCGGCCGCGCCGAAGTCCGTCCACGGGGTCACCCAGTCCAGGTTGCGGCGGGTACCGCCGCTGACGTACCCGTCCCGCAGCGCCTCCCGTGCCCCCGGCAGATACGGCACCCGGGCCGCGTCGATGGCGACCGTCAGCCGGCTCGCCCGGGCCAGCTTCGAGGCGTGCCCGAGCAGGCCGAAGCCGGTCACGTCGGTGCCGCAGCGGATGCCGGCGGCCACCGCCGCCCGGGCGGCGTCCCGGTTCAGCGCGCTCATAGAGGCGACGGCCGCGGCGAAGCGCTCGCCGGTGGCCTTGTGCCGGGTGTTCAACACCCCGACGCCGAGCGGCTTGGTCAGCGAGAGCGGCAGGCCGGCGCGACCGGCGTCCAGGGTGATCAGCTCCTCGGGCCGGACCACGCCGGTGACCGCGAGGCCGTACTTCGGGCCGTCGTCGTCGACGCTGTGCCCGCCGGCCAGGTGGCAGCCCGCCTCCCGGGCCACGTCCTGGCCGCCGCGCAGCACCTCCCGGGCCAGCTCCACCGGCAGCTTCTCCCGTGGCCAGCAGAGCAGGTTGAGCGCCACCAGCGGGGTGCCGCCCATCGCGTAGACGTCGGAGAGCGCGTTGGCCGCGGCGATCCGGCCCCAGTCGTACGCGTCATCCACCACCGGCGTGAAGAAGTCGGCGGTGCTCACCAGGCCGGTCCGCTCGTCGAGCCGGACCACCGCGGCGTCGTCGCCGTGCTCCAGTCCGACCAGCAGGTCGGCGGTGCCGCCGGCCGGCCCCAGCCCGGCGACCATCGCCTCCAGCTCGCCCGGTGGGATCTTGCAGGCACAGCCGCCGCCCCGGGCGTAATCGGTCAACCGGATCGCGTCGGTCATCCGTACATGATCTCCGTGAAACCCGGCCGCCGCCACTGGGCGGGCCGGCGTGTGACGGAATTCGGACTCCGGGGCACGGCGGGAACGGGTGTTACCGCTCCGTGACCATCTGAGTTGCATCACGCCACGTAGGCCCGCCTACAGTGGCCCAACCGGGGGTCGACCGACCCCGCTTCCGGGACGAACGACCGACAGGGACGGTGGACGACGTGACGACGGGCGAACCGCTCATCGTGCTGGACGGGGTCAACAAGTACTTCGGCCCGCTGCACGTGCTGGACGACGTGTCGCTCTCCGTCGGCAAGGGCGAGGTGGTCGTGGTCATCGGCCCCTCGGGCTCCGGCAAGTCGACGCTCTGCCGGACGATCAACCGCCTCGAGCCGATCGACTCCGGCACCATCACCTTCGACGGCACGCCGCTGCCCGCCGAGGGGAAGGCGCTGGCGAAGCTGCGCAGCGAGGTCGGCATGGTCTTCCAGTCGTTCAACCTCTTCGCGCACAAGACGATCCTGGAGAACGTCACCCTCGGCCCGGTGAAGGTCCGCAAGGAGAAGCCGGCCGCCGCCCGCGAGCGCGGCCTGGCCCTGCTGGACCGGGTCGGCATCGCCAACCAGGCCGAGAAGTACCCGGCCCAGCTCTCCGGCGGTCAGCAGCAGCGCGCGGCGATCGCCCGCGCACTGGCCATGCAGCCCAAGGCGATGCTCTTCGACGAGCCGACCAGCGCGCTGGACCCGGAGATGGTCGGCGAGGTGCTGGACGTGATGACCTCACTGGCCCGCGACGGCATGACGATGGTCGTGGTCACCCACGAGATGGGCTTCGCCCGGCACGCGGCCAACCGGGTGATCTTCATGGCCGACGGCAAGCTGGTCGAGGACGCCCCGCCGACGGAGTTCTTCGCCAACCCGCGCAGCGAGCGGGCCAGGGACTTCCTCTCCAAGATCCTCACGCACTGAGCGTCCCTAGCGGAGCGCGCCGTCCCCCGGCGGGCTCCCGTCGAAGAAGGAGAAGAGTATGCGTATGAAGCACGTGGCGGCGGTCGCCGCGGCGGCCACCCTGGCCCTCGGCATGAGCGCCTGCGGTGGCGACGGCGACGGCGGTTCCGGCAACGGGGGCGGCAAGGGCATCGTCGGAAAGGCGCAGAGCCAGAAGAAGCTGGTCATCGGCGTCAAGGCCGACCAGCCGGGCCTGGGTCTGCAGACCGGCAGCACGTACGAGGGCTTCGACATCGAGATCGCCAAGATCGTGGCCAAGGGCCTGGGGGTCGACGCGAACAACATCGAGTGGAAGACCACCGTCTCCGCCAACCGTGAGCCCTTCATCCAGCAGGGCACCGTCGACCTGGTCGTGGCGACGTACACGATCAACGACGAGCGCAAGCAGAAGGTCAACTTCGCCGGCCCGTACTTCGTCGCCGGTCAGGACCTGCTGGTGAAGGCCGACTCGACGATCACCGGCCCCGAGGGCCTGGACGGCAAGAAGGTCTGCTCGGTGCAGGGCTCCACGCCGGCCAAGCGGATCCAGACCGACCACCCGAAGGCCAAGCTCCAGCAGTTCGACGCCTACTCGAAGTGCATCACGGCGCTGGAGGGTGGTCAGGTCGACGCGGTGACCACCGACGACATCATCCTCGCCGGCTACGCCGCGCAGTCCCAGTACGCCGGCAAGTTCAAGGTGGTCGGCAAGACCTTCTCCACCGAGCCGTACGGCATCGGCCTGAAGAAGGACGACAAGGACGGCTGCGAGAAGGTCAACGAGATCCTCAAGGCCGCCGCCTCGGACGGCACGTACAAGGCCGCCTGGGACGCCACCCTGGGCAAGAGCGGCAAGGCCGCGCCCGAGCTGGACACCACGAAGCTGACCAACTGCGGCAGCGTCTGACCGGTTCCGGGGCCGGCATCCGTACGGGTGCCGGCCCCGGCCTGTCGCGACGCCGACGACGTGCCCCGGGAGTCGACGCATGCACGTATTCGCTGATCCGACCAACCTCGACGCGTACCTGTCGGGCTTCCTCTGGATCCTCAAGCTGACCGGCGCGTCGGCGGTGATCGCGCTGGTGCTCGGCGTGCTGCTCGCCGCGTTCCGGGTCTCCCCCGTGCCCGTGCTGCGCGGCTTCGGCGCGGCTTGGGTGAACATCTTCCGCAACACGCCGCTGACGCTGATCATCTTCTTCTGCTACTTCGGCCTCTTCTCGACCCTCGGGTTGACCCTCTCCGACGACCTGAACCTGAACAACTTCTGGCTCGGCGTCGTCGGCCTGTCGGTCTACACCGCGGCGTTCGTCTGCGAGTCCGTCCGCTCCGGCATCAACACGGTTCCGGCCGGCCAGGCGGAGGCGGCCCGGGCGATCGGGCTGACCTTCTTCCAGACCCTGCGGATCGTGGTCCTGCCGCAGGCCGGGCGGGCGGTGGTGGCGCCCCTGGGCAGCGTGCTCATCGCGCTGTGCAAGAACGCCACGATCGTCGGCACCATCGGCTTGATCGAGGCCTCCAGCGTGATGAAGCAGCTGATCAACGACAACGGCGACGCGGTCATCCCGATCTTCCTGGTCTTCGCCGGCACGTTCGCCGCGATCCTCGTCCCCACCGGCTACTTCTTCGGCTGGCTGGCCAACCGACTGGCGGTGAAGCGCTGATGAGCACCGGCGTTCTGTACGACCACCCGGGACCGCGCGCCCGCATCCGCAACGCGGTGCTCAGCGTCGCCTTCGGCCTCGGCCTGGTCGCGTTGCTGTGGTGGATCTACACCAAGTTCGACCAGGCCGGCCAGTGGGAGGCCGCGCTCTGGAAGCCCTTCACCCAATCGGCCACCTGGACCCAGTTCATCCTTCCCGGCCTGCGGCAGACGCTGCTCGCCGCGGCCACCGGCATGGTGCTGTCGCTGGCCTTCGGCATCATCTTCGCGGTCGGACGGCTCTCCGAGCACTGGTGGATCCGGGTGCCGGCCGGCGTGGTGGTGGAGTTCTTCCGCGCCGTCCCGCTGCTCCTGATGATCTTCTTCATCTTCTACGGCGTGCCGTTCCTCATCCAGGGCCCGGTCACGGCGTTCACCGCCGTGGTGGCCGGCCTCACCCTCTACAACGGCTCGGTGCTGGCCGAGGCGTTCCGGGCCGGCATCCGGTCCATCCCCGGCGGCCAGTCCGAGGCGGCCTACGCGGTGGGCATGCGCAAGAGTCAGGTCATGCGGCTGATCCTGGTGCCGCAGGCCGCCCGCGCCATGCTCCCGGTGATCGTCAGCCAGCTCGTGGTCCTGCTCAAGGACACCGCGCTCGGCTACATCGTGGCCTTCCCCGAGCTGCTCGCGCGCGGGGTCAACGACCTCTCCGCCAACTACGGGAACGTGGTCGCCGCCGCGATCGTGGTGGCCGTGATCTACATCCTGATCAACTCGCTGCTCACCGCGCTGGCGAACTGGCTCGACCGGCGTACCCGCCAGCGCGCGTTCCGGATCCCCAAGCAGACCGCCCCGGACTCCACCCCGGCCGGCGGGATGGCCGTCTCCGAGCCGCAGGGCTGACCCGACCCGCTGCGACGCCGTGCCGCATCCCGTTCCCGCGGGAGGTGGCACGGCGTCCGTCGTCGCGGCACCGATTCATCCACGACATCAGCTTCGTAGCGTCCCGGTGGCCGGCCCGCCCTCGCCGGCCCGGCCGCCCCTCGGCAGCGGTGTTGGTCCTGGCTCAGCGGGCGATCTCGGTGACCCGGGACTCGCGGACCACGGTCACCCGGATCTGACCGGGATAGGTCAGCTCCTCCTCGATCTGCTTGGCCACGTCCCGGGCCAGCACCGCCGCGCCGATGTCGTCGACGTCCTCCGGCTTCACCATCACCCGGATCTCCCGGCCCGCCTGCATGGCGAAGACCTTCTCCACGCCGACCTTGCCGGCCGCGATCTCCTCGATCCGCTCCAGCCGCTTGACGTACACCTCCAGGCTCTCCCGCCGGCGCCCGGCCGACCGCCGGAGCAGGCGTCGGAGGCCTGGGTGAGGACAGCCTCGACGGTCTGCGGCGGCACCTCGTTGTGGTGCGCCTCGATGGCGTGCACGACGTCCTCGCTCTCGCCGTACCTGCGGGCGAGGTCGGCGCCGATGATGGCGTGGCTGCCCTCCACCTCATGGGTGAGCGCCTTGCCGATGTCGTGCAGGAACGCCGACCGCTTGATGGTCGACACGTCCAGCCGCAGCTCGGCGGCCATCATCCCGGCGATGTGCGCGGTCTCCACCAGGTGCTTGAGCACGTTCTGCCCGTACGACGTCCGGTACCGCAGCCGACCGAGCAGGGTGACCAGCTCCGGGTGGATCTCGGTGATGCCGACCTCGACCAGCGCGTCCTCGGCGGCGCGGTGGCACAGCTCCTCCACCTCGTCCCGGGCCAGCTCGTAGACCTCCTCGATCCGGTGCGGGTGGATCCGCCCGTCGAGGACCAGCTTCTCCAGGGTGACCCGGCCGACCTCCCGGCGGACCGGGTCGAAGCAGGACAGCAGCACCGCCTCGGGGGTGTCGTCGATGATCAGGTTGACCCCGGTGACCGACTCGAAGGCGCGGATGTTGCGCCCCTCCCGGCCGATGATCCGCCCCTTCATCTCGTCACCCGGCAGGTGCAGGACGCTGACCACGCTCTCCGCGGTCTGCTCGCTGGCCACCCGCTGGATGGCGTCCACCACGATGTGCCGGGCGCGCTGCTCGGCGGTGTTGCGGGCGTCGGACTCGATGTCCCGGACCAGCAGCGCGGCCTCCCGCTTGGCCTGGCCCTCGATCGCCTCGACCAGCTCGGCCCGGGCGGCGTCGGCGGTCAGCCCGGCCACCCGCTCCAACTCCCGGCGGCGCTGCTCCTCCGCCTCGGCCACCGCCCGCTCCCGCTCGGCCAGCGCGTTCTCCCGGGCGGCGAGGGCGGCACTGGCGGCGGTGAGCTGCCGCTCCCGCTCGGCGAGCCGCTCCACCTCCTCGGTGTGCAGCCGCTCCCGCTCGTCCATCCGGGCGGCCCGCCGTTCCACCTCGGCGGCCTGCTCCCGGGTGGTCGCGGCGAGCACCGCCACCTCCCGCTCACCGCTGCGCCGGGCGGCCGTGCGGAGCTGCTCGGCGTCCGCCTCGGCCTGCTTGTGCGCCCGCTCGAGGACGGTGTCGGCCTCCGCGCGGGCGTCGTCGAGGACCCGCCGAGCCTCTGCCCGGGCCGCCTTCGCCTCGGCCTTCGCGGCGGCCGCCTCGGTGCGGGCCGCGGCGGCGGCCGACTTCGCCACGTCGATGGTGCTGTTCGCCTCGTGGGCGGCGGACCGCAGGGCGGCGAGGGACTGCTCCTGGCGGTCCTTCTCGGCGATGAAGGCCGGGTCCTCGGGGGCCGGCGCGACGCTGATCCGGCGCAGCGTCCGGACGCCCACCAGGACGGCCCCGACCACCACGACGGCCAGGATCAGCACCACCGCGAGGATGAGAACGTTGAAAGCGCTCATGCCGTCGCCCCGGACCGTGCGACCGTCTCCTGGCAACCTGGGGCCGTCTCCCGACCGCCGGCGGCGTGGTCGGCGACCGACCGGCCGGCGATGCGTGGAAGACCGCCGGTGAACCTGTGCCGTCCCGCCATGGCCGCCTCCCCTGAACGTCGACTCCGCAGAGACGTGCCGGGGGCACGCACCTGCGGCTCTGGACGCCCGACCGGAGCGGCTGGCAGTGGGTAGCTCTCCGTCGACGGTGCCCCCGAAAGGGCATCGCCGACGGCCGGTTGCAGTTGTCGGTCGGCTCCGGACCGGCTGTCCGGAGCTGCCGTCAAGGGCCGGTGAAGCTGGCCAAAGTGATGCTGTTCTGTTACGAGATCTATGTTGTGCGCTTAGCCTGCGCTGGTCGGGCAATGTGAGCCTGTATGGCGAGGCTAGGTCGCCAGGGGCCGTTCGGTCAAGAACTCATGATCAAACCACCCGGACGGAGAGAAGTCGCGGCATCACCCAGCGCTGTCCAGATGCCGGACACGGGCGGACAAACGGCCCGCCCCGTAGGTGCCGAGTCGCCTCCCGTACCTGCTCAACCCGCCATCGTCCGGCCGCGCCCGATCCGCCGTCAGCCGAGGGCGCGGTTGTCCCGGTCGAGTTCGCCCTCGGCATCGGCGAGGGCGTCGGCGTCGATCTGCTCGGCGAAATCGGCCGCCTCCGCGCTCTGCGCGGCGAGCGCGTCCTTCACCGCCCGGATCGCCACCCCCGGCGGGTAGCCCTTGCGGGCCAGCATGCCCACCAGCCGGCGGAACACCGCGTCGGGCTCGCCGCGGACGGAGCGCAGCTTCCGGTCGACCAGGGCCCGGGCGGTCTCCGCCTCGGTCTCCTCGTCCAGCTCACCGAGGGCCTCGCTGGCGGTGTCGCCGTCCACCCCGCGCTGGCGCAGCTCGTTGGCGAGCGCCCGGCGGGCCAGCCCCCGGCCGGCGTGCCGGCTGGAGACCCAGGCCCGGGCGAAGGCGGCGTCGTCGATGATCCCGACCTCGTCGTACCGGTCGAGCACCTGCGCGGAGACCTCGTCGGAGATGCCCCGCTTGGCCAGCGCGCCGGCCAGCTCCGCCCGGGTACGCGGCCGCACCGCGAGCTGCCGCAGGCAGATCTCCCGGGCCACCTCGGCCTCGTCGCGCGGCGGTGCGGGGGGCGCCTCCGGACCGGCCTCCTCGGACCGGCCACGGCGACCCCGTCGGGGCCGGGGCGTCGTGGTGTCGTCACCCGGCCGGGCGGGCTGCATCCCAGCCCCGCCCCGTGCGGGCGCGTCGTCCTGCCACTTAGCCGGCGACCGGTCAGAAGTCGACCGGCGGCAGCTCCGGGCCACCGGCGGCGTCGCCCGCGCCGACCCCGACGCCGAGCTTCTCCAGGATCTTCTTCTCGATCTCGGCCGCCACGTCCGGGTTCTCCTTGAGGAACTCCCGGGCCTTCTCCTTGCCCTGGCCCAGCTGGTCGCCGTCGTAGGTGTACCAGGCGCCGGACTTGCGGATGATCGCCTGCTCCACGCCGACGTCGATCAGCGAGCCCTCGCGGGAGATGCCCTTGCCGTACATGATGTCGAACTCGGCCTGCTTGAACGGCGCGGCGACCTTGTTCTTCACGACCTTGACCCGGGTCCGGTTGCCGACCACGTCGGTGCCGTCCTTGAGGCTCTCGATGCGGCGCACGTCGAGCCGGACCGAGGCGTAGAACTTCAGCGCCCGACCACCGGTGGTGGTCTCCGGGCTGCCGAACATCACGCCGATCTTCTCGCGGAGCTGGTTGATGAAGATCGCCGTGGTGCCGGTGTTGTTGAGCACACCGGTGATCTTCCGCAGCGCCTGGCTCATCAGCCGGGCCTGGAGACCCACGTGGCTGTCGCCCATCTCGCCCTCGATCTCGGCACGCGGCACCAGGGCCGCGACCGAGTCGATCACGATGACGTCGATCGCGCCGGAGCGGACCAGCATGTCGACGATCTCCAGCGCCTGCTCACCGGTGTCCGGCTGGGAGACCAGCAGGGCGTCGGTGTCGACACCGAGGGCCTTCGCGTAATCCGGGTCGAGCGCGTGCTCGGCGTCGATGAAGGCGGCGATGCCACCGGCCCGCTGGGCGTTGGCCACCGCGTGCAGGGCGACCGTGGTCTTACCGCTGGACTCGGGACCGTAGATCTCGACGACCCGGCCGCGGGGCAGACCGCCCACGCCGAGCGCCACGTCGAGCGCGATCGAGCCGGTCGGAATCACCGCGGTCTGGATGACCGGCCGCTCGCCCAGCCGCATCACCGAACCCTTGCCGAACTGCTTGTCGATCTGAGCGAGAGCAAGGTCGAGTGCCTTCTCCCGGTCGGGCCCTGCGGCCATGTTTGCCACCCCTGCCTTCGCCGGCGTCTTTCCTGAGCTTCGCGTCACGCGGGACACGCTAGGCGCTGGGTCCGACAGAAAACCAGCCGACGGGCCGCGAGCTGTGGACGAGCACCCCGCTGTGGACAATAGCCGAACAGGTGTACGACTCGGCAAGCGACACGCGGACGCGGCGAAAGGGCCGCTCAACGTAGCCGGGCGGGAACCCGGTCGGGATAGGCGGCGACGACGGCCCGCCAGACCACGTGGGTCTGCTCACCCGACCTGAGCGCCTGCTCGATGGTCCGCCCACCGAGCTGGGACAGCACCTGGTCCCGGGCGAGGCTGGCCGCGTAGCCCGGCCCGAACGCCTCCTCCAGCCGCGCCCAGAAGTCGGTCAGCCGCACGTGATCAGTCCTCCTCGTCGGGCACCCGCCCGGGCACCGGACGCAACGCTAGCGCCACCAGGGGCACCACCGCGATCGCCGCCAGCAGGGTCAGCACCGGATAACCGGCCGCCCGCATGACAAACCCGCTGGCCGCGGCGGCGCTGGCGCCGGCCAGCCCCATCGTCAGGTCGGAGAACCCCTGCACACTCGGGCGGACCGCCGCCGGCACCGACTCCGACAGCAGGGTGGAGCCGGCCACCATCGTGCCGGACCAGCCCAGCCCGAGCAGGACCAGGCCGACCGACAGCCGGGGCGTGTGGTGCCCGGCGGTGCCGGCGACCGCGCACGCGGCCAGCAGCAGCCCCACACCGCCGAGGATGACCGCGCGCCGGCCCAGCCGGTCGGTGAGCCAGCCGACCAGCGGGCTGAGGGCGTACATGCCGGCGATGTGCAGGCTCAGCACGATGCCGACCAGCCGCAGCACATCCGCATCGCCGTGCGACTCGCCGAGGCGGACCGGCGTCATGGACATCACCGCGACCATCACCACGTGGCCCACCGCGACCGCCGCGATGCCGAGCCGGGCGGCCGGGCGCCCGCGTACCACCTGCCAGGCCGCCCGCATCCCCGCACCGCCTAATCGTTCCGGCTGGACCGGCCGGGTCCGCCGGGCGGTCAGTTCCCAACTAGTGTCCTAGGAT
>NZ_JAEVHJ010000148.1:0-15221 GCF_016802855.1 Micromonospora sp. ATA51
GCGATCCGCGCGTACTCGACATCGGTCAGCTCAAACCGCCCACTCACGACACACGTGAATAGCCCAACCACGACCCAAGATCCAGGAGACACGCCCTAGTAGGCCGGGTCGGTGTGGTCCGTGAGGTTGTCGGCGTCGGAGGAATGTGCCGCCGCTGCACTGTCACCGTGTTCGAGTGACCGCTCAGCGAGGGGCGGGTCCGTCCAGCAGGCACATGTGCAGCGAGCGTTATGACTGAGGGGCATATATATTTATGACTCTCAGGTATCGCCCTCGCGGGAGTCGTCCTCCCCGGACCGACCACGCGGGCGGCAGCGCGGCCCGCAAATCACGCCAGCCCCGGCCCGGTGCATGCCGGTGCAGCGGAAGAACCGGGGGTCGAGCTGCAGACCGGCCCAGTCGACGCCGGCGAGCGGCGCTCCAGTCCGCCATGATCAACCGGGCGAAGAGGCGACGCGCGGTCAGCCGGCTGACCTTCCCGTACGGCCTCGACGGATCAGCCAGGCGCCGCCGCTGACCACGGTGGTGCCGAGAGCCGCCCCGACCAGGACCAGGAGCGCTCCGACCGCCCAGAGGCCGGTGTCGTCGGTCGCGGCGGCGTGCGCCGCCCAGGCGATGGTGAAGGCGATCGTCATCACCGGGGCCACCACCCACGGACTGAGCAGCCAGCCACCGACGGCGGCGATCAGGGCCAGGGTGAGGACGCAGCCGGCCACCTGCCACGGGGCGTACGGGCCGCTGGTCGCGCCGGTCTCCGGGTCCACCGTGTACCCGGTCTCCCAGCCCAGCCAGGCCCACCACGCCCCGACCGTCGCCGCCGCGAGGGTCAGGCCGCCGAGCAGGGTACGCGTCCACGTCGTCGAGTTCACGGCCTGATCCTTCCGGTCGGGGTCGATATCCGGATGAGCACGCGTACTCACGATTCTCGTACGGCGGATCCCGCGCAGCCGCCGGTGCTCAGGCCGGCGCCGTACCGCGGACCGCCCAGGCCCGGGCCGCCAGCCGGATCGACCCGTCCGGGTCGACGGGCACCCGGGTGGACAACGCTCGCGCAGCGCGGCACGCGACGACCGCGTCGCAGAAGTGCCGCATCATCGCCGGCGCTACTCCTCCACCGGCAAGTCGTGAAACCACCGCCGGGACGATGCGGGCACCAGCAACAGGCCGACGACGACTGACGCACCAACGCTCTGCAGCAGCCCTGACGCATCAGCCCCGGCGAACGCGACGACGCCATACACAACGCTGGCGGTCGAGAAGACGGTTGTCCAAAAGCGGGCCCGCCCGCTACCACGCCACAGGCCGAAAGCCAACGCCAGGACAAGAAGCCCCGCTATCAACCCACTGGCCCTGGATGGACCACTCGTCAACATCTTCCCCGCCGGGATCGCGGTCGCCACGAGCAAAATCACCACGGCGGCGGTGACCGGCACGGGGACGCGTCGCTCACTCTGCTCGATCACCGGCTCATGGTAGGTGTCGTTCGCCCGGTCCACCAGCGCCACCGCCACCCACGGGCCCCCCGCAAACATGCGCGCTTCGACGCCCAGTGTCCCGTTCATGGCCGTCCGTTTTCCCGATCCGTGCGTCCTCGCCACTCGTATCGTGACGATGACCCCTGTCGGCCACGGACGCTGAGGTGCATGGACGACAGAGAACGCGAGCAGGCGCTGCTCACCGCCCTGACCACCGAGCATTTCGTGCTTCAGACCTCGCGCAGCGCGACCGTCACCGAGTCGGTGGGCCGGGCGACGGTCTTCCTGACCATGCTCTCCGCCGCGCTGATCGGGCTCGGTTTCGTCGCCAGCAACGCGGCGCTCGTCCGGCCGTACCTCGGGGCGGTGCTGCCGACGCTGGTGATCACCGGACTGCTCACATTCCTGCGGCTGGTCCAGAACATGGTGGAGAACGAGCTGGATCTCGCGCGAATCCAGCGCATCCGGGCGTACTACCACCGTCGGCTGGCCGGCGAGCACGACTTCTTCGCCGACGCGGTGCAGGGCGAGGGCATCATGCGGGCCACCTGGGCGGCGGTCGGCAACGCGCCCCGGCGGGCGCAGCTGTTGCTGACCACGGCGGCGATGGTGGGCGCGGTGAACGCGCTGCTGGTGGGGCTCGCGGTCACGCTGCTGACCGGGCTCGCGGGGCTGTCGTCCGGGTTCGCGATCGGCCTCGGCAGCGTGTTGGCTCTGCTGGCCTTCGCCGCCCAGGTCGCCTACATCAACCGTGAGTCGATCTCCCAGCCCGGGTAGGGGTTACCTGGACTGTGGCACCTGCCCGGCTACCAGGGTTTTCGCGTGGTGGGGCGGGCGGGACTCGAACCCGCGACCGAGGGATTATGAGTCCCCTGCTCTAACCCGCTGAGCTACCGCCCCGTTACCGCGCCGGATCGTAACCCGCCCGGTCGATCACCGGCCACCACCGAAACGGGCGGTCTCTCAGCGTTTCCGCCGCCGCAACAGCACGATGGGCAACGCGAGGATAACAGTGAGCAGCCAGCCCACCCCGACCATGCCCCACAGCCAGGCCTCGTCGCCGTCGGCCTCGTCGGAGATGAACATGCCGAGGGTGAGCAGCAGGGTGATCCCGCCGACGCCGAGGGTGGCGAGGCCGCTGAGCACCATCAGCGGGATCTCCCACCAGGACCGCTGCACCGGGGCCGGGCGCTGCTGCGGGTGCGGCCGGTTGGCCGCCGCGTACGGCTGGGGGATCTTCTCCGGCGGGCGGGCCGGCATGGGGACCCGCCGGTCGGCGGGGATCTGCTGGTCGATCACGCCGATGGCGGCGGGGTGCAGGTCGAACAGGGTCGGCTCGATGTGCATCGAGATGGCGTCGTGGCCGATCAGCCGGCGGGCGCCGTCCGGCCAGGCGAGCAGGGCGGCGCACTCGGCGTACCGGACGGTGAGCGGGCCGCCGGGGCCGACGTAGCTGACGCCGTCCACGCCGACCCGCAGCTCGCCGTCGCCCTCCCGTTCCCGGTAGGCGGTGCCGGGCAGGGTGTGGGTGGAGCGGGTGGGCGCCTCGGCGAAGCCGGCCCAGTCGGCGGTGGTGCCGTCGGGCACCATCAGCAGCGCGGTGGCGGTGACCTCCTGGGCCACCTGGTGCAGGTCGGGGAGGGTGACGGTCTTGAGTTCCGCGCGGAGTTCGTCGACGGTGACGGCGGGTTGGCCGGTGAGCAGGTCCACCGCCTGGCCGGGCAGCCGCGCGGCGTCCACCTCGGCGGTGCCGAGGGTGTCCTCCCGCTTGGCCACGGTGGCGTCCAGGTCGGCCTGTTCGATCCGGCCGGCCCGCAGCTTGGCCAGCACGTCGATGAACCCGCCGAGCACCGCGTCCTGCTTCTCGGGCAGCGCGTCGGCGAGGGCGCGCAGCGTGGCGTGGCCGTCGCCGCGCGGCTCGTACCCGGTGTTGATGGTGTAGGAGAGCCCGTCCTCCTGGCGCAGCGAGCGGTACATCTCGCGCTCCAGCACCCCGGCGAAGACGCCCGCGGCGGTCCGGCGCCGCACGACCGAGTCCAGCACCACGGCCCGCGAGCCGTTGACGAAGTACGCGGGGGTGCGCGGCAGCGCCGACGACACCGGCGGCACCGGCTGCCGTACGCCGGCGGGCAGCGCCAGCCGCAGCCCGGCGGGTACCCGGTCGCCGGCGATCCAGAGCACCGCGTTCTCCCGGGTGAACCAGCGGGCCGCCCAGTACCGCAGGTCGTGCTCGGTCAGGGCGTACAGCCCGAACTCCGGGTAGCTGCTCAGGCCGTGGTCGCGGGCGCCGTGCCGCCACAACGGCAGCGCGTCGACGGCCGTGTTGCCGCGGCTGCTCCACTCGGTGCGCAGGATCTCCTTCTCCACCTCCAGCCGGGCCATCGGCAGGTCGTGAATGGTGCGGCAGACGGCGGTGAGGAAACCGGCGATATCGGACTCGGAGCCCTGCATGTAGAAGGAGGTGAAGGTCGGCGCGGTGGCGCCGTTGAAGTGGTAGTCGGTCAGCCCGAGCGGGGCGAGCGCCAGGTGTTCCAGCAGGTGGGTGATGCCGCTGCGGGCCAGGGTCTCGTCGGCGGTGCCGACCCGGAAGGTCAGCCCGGCGCGCATCGGCCCGGCGGTGGGTGCCATCAGCGTGGGCACCCCGTCCACGTCCAGCCGCCGGATCAACGAAACACACCCTTCGCGTACGCCTCGGCGCGGATGTTGTCAAGCACCTCAGTGCCGCCCACGTACGACCACGGGTGCTGGCTGCCCAGGTGGCCCAGGGCGGCGAGCTGCGCCCCGGCCGCGGCCCACTGCCCGGTCAGCCCGAACCAGAGGACGAAGACCGATCGGGTGGAGACCCAACCGGGCTCGTGCCGGAAGTTCGGGTGCAGCACGGAGCGCTGCGCCGCCGCCCAGATGTCCTGCATCACCCGCGGGTCCTGCAGGTACGCGCCCTGCTCGCCGTCGCTGTCGAAGGTGACGAACCGTTCGAGGTGCGCCTCGGCGAGCAGGACGGCGTTTTGCGCGCCCTCCGGGGCGGAGAGCATGCACTCCCGGGCGAAGTCGAACGCCTTCTCCCAGCTGCCGCCCCACTTGGGGCAGAGCTGCTGGAACAACCGGGACTGGGCCGACATCTGGTGCGGGGCGTACCGGGCGAGCCGGTCGTAGCGGCGGCGGGCCTCCGCCTGGCCCAGTCCCAGGCCCATCGCGGTGGTCAGCCGTTCCTCCCAGGCGATGACGTTGCCCGGTTCCCGGGCGCAGACGTCGATGAGGATCTGCTCGGCTTGCCGCAGGTGGTCGTGGAGCTGGGCGAACTGCTCCCGGCTGACGTACTTCGCCAGCTTGTCGGTCCGGATCTTCCAGCCGACCTGGACGAGGTGCGCGGCGAGCATGGTGGCGGCGACGGTATCGCCGGGCTGCTGGGCGAGGACCTGGCGGAGCCAGGTCCCGGTCGCGGCGTCGTCCTCGGCGAACCCCATCAGGAACGCCCTGCCCGCCCAGTCGCGGACGTCGAGCAGCTGCCGGACGCGGGGCCAGTCGCGCCCGGCGAGGGCCGCGCGCATGTCGTTGACCTCGGGAAAGGCGGCGGCCGGGTCGAAGGTGATCGCCGGGAGGGGTGTGGGCATGGCGGCGATCATAGGTGATCACGAGGGGGTCTCGGGTCACCCGTCCAGCTCGGACGGGGCCCCCTGCCCGGGGCGGAGCGCGGCGAGGACGGCACCGGCGGTGCGCCACCCGCTGGCGAGCGCCCCCTGGACGGAGGGGCTGTCGCGGTGGTCGCCGGCCACGAAGAGCCCGTCGCCGAGCGCCACGGGCTTGCGCAGCCGGCCCTGCGGCGGCGGCGCGGCGGGCAGCGCGTCCGGGATCGACACGGTGGTCAGGTGGGTCCAGTCGGCGGTGGACCGCCCGTAGAGCCGGTCCAGCTCCCGCCGGATCACCGGCTCGGGCGGGGCCTGCGGGCCGACCACGGAGGTGGCCACCAGGTGCCGCCCGGCCGGGGCGTACGTCGGCGCGGCGTTGCTGGGCACCACCGTGTTGGCGACCAGTTCCCGCCGGTCGCCGTCGACCAGCAGGATCGGCTCGTCCAGCGGCGCCGACTCGGCGGCGTGATAGTAGGTGGTGTAGCTGTGCATCCGTACCCGCACGAGCCGCGGCAGCAGCGTGGCCGCCGCCGGCGGGTCCACCGCGACCACGACGGCGCGGCAGGCGATGTCGCCGGCCTGGGTGCGGACTCGGCCGGGCGCGACCTCGGCGACCGGGGTGTCCAGCTCGATCAGGTCGGCGGGCAGCGGGTCGGCGACGGCGCGGGGCAGCGCCCCCATGCCGTGCGCGGGGAGGCCGATCCGACCGCGGGCGAAGGAGCGCAGCACCATGGCCAGCACGTGACTGGAGGTCTCCAGCTCCCGGTCGATGAGGACGCCCGACAGGAACGGTCGGAGCAGCTCCTCGATGATCGCGTCGGAGAGGCCGGCCCGGCGCAGGGCGGCCCCGCTGGTCGTCTCCGCGGCGGCGAGCAGCCGGCTCACCGGCAGGGTGGCGCAGCCGATGGCGAGCGCGGCGAGGCGCAGCCGGTCCACCAGGGACCCGGCCCCGGCGGTGGCGGTCCGCGCCGCCCCGGTGGGTTCGCGCAGCGGGTTGACCAGCCGGTCGAGGCGGTCGCCGCGGCGGACCAGCACGCCGGAGGTGAACCAGCCCAGGTCGAGCGCGGCCAGGTCGAGCAGGGTGCCCAGCCGGGGGTAGGCGGTGTTGAGCACCTGGAAGCCGCGGTCGAGCAGGTAGCCGTCGACCTGGTCGGTGGCGACCCGGCCGCCGAGCCGGTCGCCGGCCTCCAGCAGCAGCCAGGGCACGCCGGCGCGGTGCAACCGGCGGGCGGCGGCGAGGCCGGCCAGGCCGCCGCCGACGATGACCACGTCGGTCTCAGCGAGCATGTTCGACCTCCGCGCCGGCCCGGTCGCCGTTGCGGTTCGTCCGGGACAGCCGGCTCGGCCACCAGATCTTCGGCCCGATGTCGTACGCCAGGGCGGGCACCAGCAGCGACCGTACGACGATGGTGTCGAGCAGCACCCCGACGGCGACCGCCACGCCCAACTCGACCAGCACCACCAGCGGCAGCACGGCGAGCGCGGAGAAGGTCGCGGCGAGCACGATGCCGGCGGAGGTGATCACGCCACCGGTGACCGCGAGGCCGCCCAGCACCCCGGCGCGGGTGCCGCGCTTGACCGACTCCTCGCGGACCCGGCTCATCAGGAAGATGTTGTAGTCGATGCCGAGCGCGACCAGGAAGACGAACGCGAAGAGCGGGAAGGACTGGTCGACGCCGGGGAAGTCCAGCACGTACTTGAAGATCAGCGCGCAGAGCCCCAGGGTGGCCAGGAACGACAGCACCACGGTGGCGATGAGCAGCACCGGGGCGAGCAGGGCGCGCAGCAGCAGGGCCAGGATGACCGCGATGACCACGAGCACCACCGGGATGATGACGTTGCGGTCCCGGGTGGAGGCGGCGGCGGTGTCCACGTTGATGGCGGTGAAGCCGCCGACCACGGAGTCGGAGCCGGGCACCCGGTGCACCGCCTCGCGCAGGTCGCGGACGGTCTCTTCGGCGCCGTCGCTGTCCGCCGGGTCGGCCAGCGTCACCTGCAGCTCCACCCGGCCGTCGACCACCTTGGGTGGCGCGTTCGGGTCGGGCGGGCCGGCCTGGCCCCGCTCGGTGACCGGGCGGACCGAGGCCACCCCGGGCACGCCCTGGGCGACCTGGGCCACCTGCTGCGCGGTCGCCTGGGTGGTGAAGATGGTGGCCGGGCTGCCGGTGCCCGCCGGGTAGTGCCGGGCGATCACCTTTTGGCCGGCCACCGAGTCGGTGCGGCTGGTGAACAGGTCGGACTGGCCGAGGGTGGTGGCGCCGAGCTGGCTGAGGCCGAGGGTGAGCGCGGCCAGGGCGACGGCGGTGACCAGCCACACGGCGCGGGACCGGCGGGCGACGAAGCCGGCGATCCGGCTCCAGATGCCGTCGGCCTGCGGGTCCGCCTGGTCCTCGCGGGGCGTACGCGGCCAGAACGCCCAGCGTCCGCCGAGCACCAGCAGCGCGGGCAGGAAGGTGAGCATCACCAGCAGCGTGGCGGCGATGCCGAGGGCGGCGACCGGACCGAGCGCCCGGTTGGAGTTGAGGCTGGACAGCAGCAGGCAGAGCAGGCTGACGATGACGGTGGTGCCGGAGGCGATGACGGCCGGGGCGGCGCCCCGCCAGGCGGTCTTCATCGCGTCCCACGGCCGGTGGTGCCGGTGCAGCTCCTCCCGGTACCGGGCGATCAGCAGCAGGGCGTAATCGGTGCCGGCGCCGAAGACCAGCACGGTGAGGATGCCCTGCGCCTGCCCGTTGAGCTTGATCACGTCGTGCTTGGCCAGGTGGTAGACGAAGACCGACGCCAGCGAGTAGGACATCCCGGCGGCGAGCAGCGGAAGGATCCAGAGCACCGGGCTGCGGTAGACGATCAGCAGGATGACCAGGACGACGACCAGGGTGACCAGCAGCAGCGGCCCGTCGATGGCGGTGAAGACCTCGATCAGGTCGCCGAGCAGGCCGGCGGGTCCGGCCACGTTGACGGTGAGCCCGTCCCGGTCCGGGCCGGCGATGTCGCGCAGCTCGTCGACGACCTGCCGGATCTGCTCGCCCTCGGCAGCGTCGATCGGCACGATCACCTGGACGGCCTGCCGGTCCTGGCTGACGATCGACGGCGGGAGCGGGCCCAGCACGCCGGGCAGTTGGGCGAACCGGGCGGCGTCGGCCTGCACCCGCTGCTGGTCGGCGGGGGTGATCCCGGAGGGGCGCTCGTAGACGACGAGCGCCGGCGTCGTCTCCTTCGCCACGAAGCCGGCGGAGAGGTCCTGGGCCCGGGTGGCCTCGGCGTCGGTGGGCAGGAACGCGGCGTTGTCGTTGGTGGCGACGTCGCCCAGCTTCCCGGAGTACGGCCCGGCGACGCCCCCGACGACCAGCCAGCCGACCACGACCGCCACCGCGATCAGGGTGGCCGTCCAGCGGCCTCGTCCTCCGGTCATCTCCACCCCTCATGATCGACGCACCAATCGACGCAGCGGGAGTCCAAGTCGACATCGACCATCCTGCCGGGCAACCCGACCCTGCGGGGCGAAAACCTCCCGCCGGCGGCTGGGGGCCGGCTGGAGGTTCGCTGGAGCCGGCGAACCGGGAAACGAGAAACGCCCGCCGGCGGGGCCGACGGGCGTGCTGTGGAGCGAAGCTCCCCCGTTTGGACTCGAACCAAAAACCTGCCGGTTAACAGCCGGCTGCTCTGCCAATTGAGCTACGGGGGACCGTGCACCGCCGGGTCGCGGATCTCTCCGCGCCGTGCGACGGGGACAAGAGTACAGGACATCGGGGGGTGGCGCGCCAGGGGGTTACCGCATCGCCGTCCGCTCTCCCGCCGGGATTCGGACGCGCCGGAATTCGGACAAATCGTCATCTCGGCGCATGGAGGCATGGGCGCGGAGCAGGATGGGTAGTTAGCCGCCGACAGAGGACGTAGGCGCGAGTGGGTCGCCCCCGGTCGGGGACGACAGCGCGTCAGGTACGAGAGGAGCCGCCATGCGCGGAAAGATCATGTTTCTTGGCGGGCTGGCTGCGGGATTCGTCCTGGGCGCCCGTGCCGGCCGAGAGAAGTACGAGGAACTGGTGGTCCGGGGCCGCAAGGTGCTCGACCACCCGACCGTCCAGGAGGCGGCGGGCGTCGCGCAGGCTCAGGCGACCCGGCTCTACAGCGAGGGCAAGGACAAGCTCGGGCAGACCAAGCTCGGCGAGAAGCTCAGCGGCAACGGCAACACGCAGCAGCTGACCGCGGCCGACAAGCCGTTCGCCGGCACGCCGGCCACGGTGGGCGCCAAGGCCGGTTCATCCAGCACGGGCTCGACCGGCTCGACCTCCGGGTCGTCGGGCACCACCAGCCCGCGTACCAAGCCGTCCGGCACGGGCAGCAACGCCAGCACCCTCTGACCGCACCGACGACAGCGGGCCGGCACCTTCGGGTGACCGGCCCGCTGTCGTCTGTCCGAACGACACCGAGCCGCCCCACTTTTGCTGATCCTGAACAAAAGTGGGAGAGGTTCGTTCAAAACTTTTGCCTCCAACCTCTTCTCTTTGCTGGCGTACGCAAATATCGTCCTGCGTAGAACCTGGCCAGGCTCTCGTCACCTCCCCAGCGACCTCCTCAGCCTCGTCCCGGCTGAGGCGGACCCGCCCGACCAGAGCGAGGTTCGATGCGCAGACCAATCGGCCGCAGGGCCGCCACCCACCTGAGCCTGCTCGCCCTCGTCGGCGCGACGCTCGTCGCGACGGCGCAGCAGCAACCGACCCCGGCGCAGGCAGCGCCGGCACTCACCGCACCGGCACCCGTCAGCAACGGCATCGAGTACAAGGTGCTCGTCTTCACCCGCTCGGCCAGCGGCAGCAACGGCGCCACCGCGGCCGGGGTGCAGGCCATCCAGCAGCTCGGGCGCGACCGGCGCTTCACCGTCGAGGTCACCGACGACGCCCGCAAGTTCGACGCGCCACACCTGAAGCAGTTCCGGGCCGTGGTCTTCCTCAACACCGCCGGCGACGTGCTCAACGACGCCCAGCAGGCCGCCTTCGAGGAGTACTACCGCGACGGCGGCGGGTTCGTCGGCGTCCACTCCGCGATCGAGGCCGAGCCGGGGTGGTCGTTCCTCACCAACGTGCTCGGCACCCGGGCCAACGGCGCCCCCTCCGCAATGAGCAAGGCGACCGTGACCGTCGCCGACCGGGTCCACCCCGCATCCGAGACGCTGCCGCAGCGCTGGAGCACCACCGACCGGTGGTACAACTTCGCGGCCAACGTCCGGGGCGTCTCGCACGTGCTGGCCACCGTGGACGAGAAGTCGTACAGCGGCGGCAGCATGGGCTTCGACCACCCGGTGACCTGGTGCAAGGACTACCAGGGCGGCCGGTCGTTCTACACCGGACTCGGCGCCACCGCGGAGAGCTACGGCAGCGCCGACCTGCGCGCCCACCTCGGCGGCGCGATCCAGTGGGCGGCCGGCGTGACCGACGGCGACTGCGGCGCCACCGTGCTGGCCAACTACCAGATGACGGTGGTCGGGGCGCAGCCCAACGTCAACGAGCCGATCGGCTTCGACGTGCTCCCCGACGGCCGGGTGATCCAGACCGACCGGCGCGGCGGCGTACGCCTGCACGACCCGGCGAGCAACGAGACCACCGTGCTGGCGCAGATCCCGGTCTACACCCACAGCGAGGACGGGATGTACGGCCCGGCGATCGACCACGACTTCGCCACCAACAAGTGGGTCTACCTCTACTACGCACCGCCGCTGGACACCCCGACCGGGGGCGCGCCCACCACCAGCACCGACCCGGCCGCCTGGGACCAGTGGAAGGGCTACTTCCAGCTGTCCCGGTTCAAGTTCGTCGACGGGGACACCCCGTCGCTGGACCTGAGCACCGAGCAGAAGATCCTCCAGGTGCCGGTGGACCGGGGAGCCTGCTGCCACGTGGCCGGCGACATCGCGTTCGACTCGAAGAACAACCTCTGGCTGGTTACCGGGGACGACACCCCGGCCGGCGGCGGTGGCTCCGGCGGCTTCTCGCCGCACAACGACTCGGTCAGCGCCACCGGGGTCTACCAGGCGCCCTTCGTGGACGCCCGGCGCAGCTCGGCGAACACCAACGACCTGCGCGGCAAGGTCCTGCGCATCACGGTCGGGGCGGACGGGTCGTACAGGGTGCCGGCGGGCAACATGTTCCCGGCGGGCACCGCGAAGACCGGCCGGAGATCTACGCGATGGGATTCCGGAACCCGTTCCGGATCACCCTCGACAAGAACGACGTCGCCTACGTCACCGACTACTCCCCCGACTCCTCGACGGCGCAGGTCGGTCGTGGACCGGCGGGCACCGGCCGGATGATGGTGGTCGACAAGCCGGCGAACTACGGCTGGCCGATGTGCGTGCAGCCGAACCTGCCGTACATCGAGATGAACTGGACCACCAACCCGATCTCGCCGGTCGCGCCGTTCGACTGCGCGGCGCCGAAGAACACCTCCCGGCACAACACCGGCCTGACCGACCTGCCGGCGGTGGAGAAGTCCGAGCTGTGGTACTCGTTCCAGGCGCCGACCCCGTGCCCGGAGTCGTACCTGTCGACGCCCACGCAGACCTGTCCGGTGCTCTTCCCCGAGCTCGGCACGGGTGGCGTCGGCCCGCACGGTGCGGCGAAGTACGACTTCGACCCGGAGCTGAGGTCGGAGACGAAGTTCCCCGAGTACTACGACGGCGCGATCTTCTTCGGCGAGTTCACCCGGGACACCCTCAAGGAGGTCCGGCTGGACGACAAGGGTGACATCCTGAAGATCAACAATGTGCTGAACTGCGGCCAGGCGCCGACCACGCCGGCCAAGCCGTTCCTGTGCGACAACCCGATGGACATGCGTTGGGGCGCCGACGGCAACTTCTACCTGCTGACGTACGGCGACGGGTTCTTCAACGTCAACCCGGACGCGGCGATGCTGAAGTTCAGCTACGTCAAGGGCCTGCGGGCACCCACCGCCACGCTGACCGCGACCCCGACCAACGGCATCGCGCCGCTGACCGTGGCGTTCTCCAGCGAGGGCTCGAAGGACCCGGACCCGGCCGACTCCATCTCGTTCGCCTGGGACTTCGACGGCAACGGCACCACCGACTCCATCGACCCGAACCCGACGCACACCTACACCGCCAACGGCGTCTACACCGCCCGGCTGACGGTGACGGACTCCAGCGGCAAGACCGCGTCGGCGAACACCACCATCACCGTCGGCAACACCGCGCCGACCGTCACCGTCGTCACCCCGCTCGAGGGCGGCTTCTTCAGCTGGGGCGACGACATCCCGTGGTCGGTCACCGTCACCGACCCGGAGGACGGGCCGGTCGACTGCAGCAAGGTCGAGGTGACCTTCGTCCTCGGCCACGACCAGCACGGTCACGGTGAGGCCAACCAGTTCGGCTGCTCCGGGGTGCTGCCCACCGAGCCGGACGACGCCTCGCACGGCGGCTACATCTACGGCGTGGTCAGCGCGTCGTACACCGACCAGGGCGCCAACGGGCAGCCGGCGCTGACCACGGTGGACCAGCAGATCGTCCAGGCCAAGCGGCAGGAGGTGGAGTTCGCCACCGACGAGACCGGCACCACGGTGGGCGCCAGCGCCGACACCGGCGGCGGGCAGCAGCGCGGCAGCCTCGACCCGGGCGACTGGATCGCGATCAACAACACCGTGAACCTGAAGAACATGCAGTCGGTGACGCTGCGTACCTCCGGTGGCAGCGCGGCCACCGCCGGGCAGCCCCGGTTCGGCGTTCAGTTCCGGCTGGACTCGCCCACCGGCCCGCTGCTGACCACCGCCACGGTCAACGCGACCAGCGGCAACAACGCCTTCACCAGCACCACCGTGCCGCTGACCGACCCGGGCGGCTCGCACAAGCTCTACCTGGTCTTCACCACCGTTCCCGGCGGTGCGGCCAGCGGTTTCGGCAACCTCAACTGGGTCGAGTTCGCCGGTCAGGGCATCGGCGTCACCCCGTGACCACCGGGTGGGGCCGCCACCGGCGGCCCACCCGGACACCGCAGCACCAGTCCCCCATCACCAGTCAGCACGGAAAGGCAGCCAGGACATGAACGACACACAGCACGGAATGAGCCGTCGCCGGGTGCTCGGCACCATCGCCGGGGCCGCCGGCGCGGTCGCCGTCGGCGCCGCCGGCTGGGCCCCCTCGGCCGCCGCCGAGGGCAACGGCCTGCTCATCCCCACCGGCAAGCGCGGCATCATCCTCTACAGCGTCCGCGACCGGATCAGCGCCGCACCGGACACCTCCGGCGTCCCGTATGGGTTCGAGCGGTGCTCGGCCGGCTCGCCGAGATCGGCTACCAGGAGGTCGAGTTCGCCGGGTACACCCAGAACACCGGGATCCTCGGCCGGCAGATCACCCCCGAAGAGATCCGCAAGATCCTGGACGACAACGGGCTGCGGGCCAACGGTTCGCACGCCTCCGTCCCGAGCACGGTCACCCCGGACACCATCGCCGCGTTCGAGCAGACGCTGGACACCGCCGAGATCCTCGGCATGACGCACATCGGCACCGGCAACGACCCGACCGGCAGCAACTACAAGGCCGACTGGGACGCCGCGGCCGACCGGTGGAACACCTTCGGCGAGATGGCCGCCGCGCGCGGGCTGAAGCTCTACACGCACAACCACGACGCGGCGTACAACTTCCTGCTGGACAGCGGCCCACTGGACGGGCTGGGCCGGCCGACCCGGTCCTCCGGCGTACGGAAGCTGGAGTACTTCTTCGGGCTGACCAACCCGGAGTGGGTCTGGTTCGAGATGGACATCTACTGGGCGCACGTGGCGCAGTACCGGTACCGCAGCTACGTCGACCCGGACGGCGTGACCCAGACGAACGTCTTCGACCCGCTGGCCACGGTGGCGGTCCGGACCACCCGCTTCCCGCTGTTCCACGCCAAGGACGGGGCGTTCAACCCGGCCAGCTCCGCCGGTTACGACATGGTGCCGCTCGGCCAGGGCGACATCGACTACGGCACCTTCTTCGCCAACATGGGCGCGAAGGGGTACCACAACCCGATGTGGGAGCAGGACAACGCGCCGGGCGGCAGCGCCGACCCGGGCCGGTCGCTGCGCTTCGCGGAGATCAGCTACGAGCACATGTCGGGTCTGCGGGGCTGACGGACCCGACCGGCACCACCGAGGGCCGCGCCCGGGAGAACCCGGGCGCGGCCCCCTCGCGTCACGCCTCGTGACGCCGATATGGCACATTCCGGAGGGAGGTGATCGCGATGACGCTGATCGGACCGGAGAACCCGGACCAGGCGCGGCTGCTGCGCCTGCTGCGCGACGACGGCCCCCGCTCCCGGGTCGAGCTGGCCGACGCGCTGGGCCTGAACCGGAACCGGTTCATCGCGGAGGTGGACCGGCTGACCGCCCAGGGCCTGGTGGAGACGGCCGGGCCGGCCGCGTCCCGGGGCGGTCGCCGCTCGTCCCTGCTCCGGGTCGCCGGGCAGGTCCGCTTCGGCGCGGTGGCCGTCGGCGCCGGGCGGCTCGACGTCGCGCTGACCGACGGCGGGCTGACCCCGCTCTCCCGTCTCGGCGAGCCGATCGACCTCCGGGACGGCCCCGAGGCGGTCGTCGGCCGCGCCGTAGAGCTGCTCGGCAAGCTCCGCGCCGAGGCGGGGCTGTCCCGGTTGGCCGGGGTGGGCGTGGCGCTGCCCGCGCCGGTCGCGGTGCGGGAGGGATCCCCGGTCTCGTCGCCCGCCCTGCCGGGCTGGCACCAGTTCCCGGTGCGCGACGCGATCGCCGCCGAGCTGGGCTGTCCCGTGCAGGTGGACAACGACGCCAACGTGATGGCGCTGGGTGAGCTGCACGCCGGCACCGGCCGGGCGTTCGACGACTTCCTGTACGTCAAGCTCGGCAGCGCCATCGGGTGCGGACTGGTGCTGGGCGGCACGCTCTACCGGGGCGCGACCAGCGGGGCCGGCGATATCGGGCACCTGCGGCTGGCCGACGACGGCCCGCTCTGCGACTGCGGCAACACCGGCTGTGTGGAGGCGTACTGCGGGGACGGCGCCCTCTTCAAAGACTTCATCATGCGCGGCAACGTCGTCGACCTGGCGGTCGGTGTCGTCATCGGCGCCGCCTTCACCGGCGTGGTCACGGCCTTCACGAACTC
>NZ_JAEVHJ010000149.1:0-15039 GCF_016802855.1 Micromonospora sp. ATA51
TCGGCCGAGCGCGCCGACGCGGTGGCCCGGTGGGCCGCCGGGATCGGGCTCGACCCGGTGGACGCGGTCCGGGTGACCGTCGCCGGCCGGCCGGGCGGCCCCGAGGCGGCCGCCCGGGAGGCGCGCTACCACGGCCCTCGTCCGCCGCCGCCCGCCGGCACGACGCCGCCGCGCTGCTGCTCGGCCACACCCGCGACGACCAGCCGAGACCGTGCTGCTCGCGCTGGCCCGGGGCGCCGGCCCGCGGGGCCTCGCCGGGATGCCGGAACGCCGGAGCTGGACGGGGTGCCGCTGCTCCGGCCGCTGCTGGACGTCGGCCGGGACGACACCCGCAAGGCCTGCGCCGCGCTGGGGCTCACCCCGGGGGAGGACCCGCACAACGCCGACCCGGCGTACGCCCGGGCCCGGGTCCGCTCCGACGTGCTGCCGGCGCTGGTCCGGGCGCTCGGCCCGGGGGTGCTGGACAACCTGGCCCGGACCGCCCGTCTGGTGGCCGCCGACACCGCCGCGTTGGACGACCTGGCCGCCGCCGCACTCGCAGCCGCCCGGCTTGCCGACGATGGGCTGTCGGTCGACGTGCTGGTCGCGCTGTCCCCGGCGGTCCGCACCCGGGTACTGCACGCCTGGGCCCGGGAACTGGGCGCGGCACCGGCCGCCCTGTCGCACCGACACGTCGCCGCGCTGGACGCCCTGGTCACCGGCTGGCACGGACAGGGCGTAGTCCATCTACCCGGCGGTCTGCGCGTGGCCCGCCGGAAGGGCCGGCTCACCCTCAGCGACCCCCGCTGAGCCGCCCCGGTCCGCCGCGTTCTCCCGTGCCGGGGTCGGCCCGGTCGCCCGCCGGCGGACGGACCCTGTGCGCAGCCTTTGCTCTGCTGCAGCGGAGGCAACACCTGTCCGTCCACGTGTTGCGTGGGTTGAAGCAGAGCAAAGGGAATGAGGTGACACCCGGCGGCCGGCTGGTGTGCCGGGGCGCCGGCTGGTGATCAGACCTCGGCGCGTTCCCGGAAGGTCGTCCGGTAGGCGTTCGGGGTGGTGCCGACCCGACGGGTGAAGTGGTGCCGCAGCGCCGCCGCGTCGCCGAAGCCGGCCTGGTCGGCCACGGTCTCCACGCTCAACCGGGTCTCCTCCAGCAGCCGCCGGGCCAGCAGCACCCGCTGGTTGGTCAGCCAGTCGTGCGGGGTGGTGCCGGTCTCCGCGCGGAACCGGCGGGCGAAGGTACGGGGCGCCATGCCGGCCCGCGCGGCGAGTTCCTCCACGGTCACCGTCCGGTCCAGGTGGCCCATCAGCCATTCCAGCACCGGCTCCAGGGTGGGCGCCTCCGGCGCCTTCGGGATCGGCGCCTCGACGTACTGGGACTGGCCGCCGTCGCGGTGCGGCGGGACGACCATCCGGCGGGCCAGCCGGGTGGCGGTCGCCGAGCCGTGCTCCTGGCGGACCAGGTGCAGGCACGCGTCGATCCCGGCGGCGGTGCCGGCGCTGGTCAGCAGCTTGCCGTCCTGCACGTAGAGCGAGTTGCATTGGACCCTCGCCGCCGGGAAGCGCTGCTGCAGGTCGTCGACGTGCCGCCAGTGGGTGGTGCAGTCCCGCCCGTCGAGCAGCCCCGCCTCGCCCAACAGGAAGGCGCCGGAGCAGACGCTGAGCAGCCAGGCACCCCGGTCGGCGGCCCGGCGCAGCGCGTCGAGCACGGCGGCGGGGACGCTCGTCCCTTCCGGGTGCGCCGGCACGGCGACCAGGTCGGCGTCCTCGACCGGGGTGAGGTCGGCGTGCGGGGTGAGCAGGAAACCGGAGCGACTGCGCACCGGTCCGCCGTCGGCGGTGCAGACGTCGAAGCGGTAGCCGGGGAAACCGTCGGCGGTCCGGTCGGTGCCGAACACCTCCGCCAGGACGCCGAGTTCGAACGCGGCGACCTGTTCCAGCGCGATGACGGCGACCGAACGCAACATGTGACGAGGGTAACCGCAGAGGTGGCAGAAAATCGATGCCCACTGGCATTCCTGCCACTTTCCGGTTGGTCCTGGCCGTCAGAGACTGGTCTCAGTCCGGTGCGCACGGCGGCGAAACCGACATCAACCACGCGAAAGCGAGCGCCGCCATGGAGTTCCTACTGCTCTTCCTCTTCCTCCTCGTCCTGGCCGTCGCCTCGGCCGCCGGCCTGGGCGCCGACACCCGCGACTCGGCCGACTGGAAGCCCACCGCCGACGGCCGCCGCTGGCGCTCCGGCACCTGCTGAGGTGATTTGCACCTTCCACGCCGAACATCCCCGGCGGGACCGCGCCAAAAGGGGCGGCCCCGCCGACGGAGGCCATCCGGCGTACGGCAGGCTAGGAGCATGGCTGACGGCTCCTGGTACGACGCCGACATCGACCACGTGATCATTTCCGAGGCGCAGATCCGCGAGAAGACCGCGGAGCTGGCCAAGCAGATCTCCGCGGACTACGCGCACGTCGAGGACGGGCTCCTGCTCGTCTGCGTGCTCAAGGGCGCGGTCATGTTCATGGCCGACTTCGCCCGGGCGCTCGGCCGCCAGGGTCCCCCCGCCGAGCTGGAGTTCATGGCCGTCTCCTCCTACGGCCAGGGCACCACCTCCTCAGGGGTGGTCCGGATCCTCAAGGACCTGGACCGGGACATCGCCGGCCGGCACGTGGTGGTGGTCGAGGACATCGTCGACTCCGGCCTGACCCTCTCCTGGCTGCTGCGCTACCTGGAGTCGCGCTCGGCGGCGAGCGTCGAGGTGGTCGCGCTGTTCCGCAAGCCCGACGCGGTCAAGGTGCCGGTCCCGGTCAAGTACGTCGGCTTCGACATCCCGACCGAGTTCGTCGTCGGCTACGGCCTCGACTTCGGCGAGCGGTACCGGGAGCTCCCCTACGTCGGCGTGCTCAAGCCCGAGGTCTACGCCCGCGCCTGAGCCGCCCCGCCGACCTGCGGGTATCGGCGCTCGTCGAGCGGACGTTCAGCGGACTCTCAGCTCACCGGGCTACGGTAGGGACCGGTGGCGTGGAGGCAACCCTCCCCGTCACGCCGGCCCAAACCCCGGTTCGCCGTACGCGTAAGTGCTGGGCTCGCAAGCTCACATCTGGCACGAACGGTGTACCGTCGAATGACCGCGGCGCGGCAGTTCGCGCGCTTCGGGGTCGAGGCCGGCCCGCACGGCGGCTCCGGCCGCCGCCCGAGGCGGCGACACCATTCAGACGGTCAGGACGTCGATCAGGAGGATGCGGGCGTCTCGGCGCCCGACAACAGTATGGAACGTACGCGTTTCTTCCGCCGACCGGTGGTCTGGATCATCCTGGTCATCCTCGGCGCCGTTGTGCTCAGTCAGCTGTTCACCGCTGGTCCCAGCTACCACCGGGTGGACACTTCCGTTGCGCTCGACCAGCTCCACACGGCCAAGATCAACAAGGCGGTCTTCCAGGACAAGGAGCAGACGCTCCAGCTCGACCTGACCCAGAAGACCAAGTTCGGTGAGACCACCACCGACAAGATCGAGGCGCAGTTCCCGTACCAGGCCGGCGACCAGGTCTGGAACGAGGTGCTGGCCGCCAAGGCCGCGAACCGGGTCACCGGCCCGGCGGACACCAAGGTCTCCTCGGACAGCGTCTGGGTGAGCCTGCTGGTCAACCTGCTCCCCATCGCCCTGCTGGTGCTCCTGCTGCTGTTCTTCATGTCGCAGATGCAGGGCGGCGGCTCCCGGGTGCTCAACTTCGGCAAGTCCAAGGCGAAGATGATCACCAAGGACACGCCGAAGACCACCTTCGCGGACGTGGCCGGGGCCGAGGAGGCCGTCGAGGAGCTGCACGAGATCAAGGACTTCCTGCAGAACCCGGCGAAGTACCAGGCCCTGGGCGCCAAGATCCCGAAGGGCGTGCTGCTCTTCGGCCCGCCCGGTACCGGTAAGACCCTGCTCGCCCGGGCCGTCGCCGGCGAGGCCGGCGTGCCGTTCTACTCGATCTCGGGCTCGGACTTCGTCGAGATGTTCGTCGGTGTCGGCGCCAGCCGGGTCCGCGACCTGTTCGAGCAGGCCAAGTCGAACGCCCCGGCGATCGTCTTCGTCGACGAGATCGACGCGGTCGGCCGGCACCGTGGCGCCGGCATGGGCGGCGGTCACGACGAGCGCGAGCAGACGCTCAACCAGCTGCTCGTCGAGATGGACGGCTTCGACACCAAGGGCGGGGTCATCCTGATCGCCGCCACCAACCGGCCGGACATCCTCGACCCGGCGCTGCTGCGCCCGGGCCGCTTCGACCGGCAGATCCCGGTGGACGCCCCCGACATGGAGGGCCGCAAGGCCATCCTGCGGGTGCACGCCAAGGGCAAGCCGTTCACGCCCGACGTCGACCTCGACGCGGTCGCCCGGCGTACCCCGGGCTTCTCCGGCGCCGACCTGGCCAACGTGATCAACGAGTCGGCCCTGCTCACCGCCCGCAAGGGCGAGCGGGCGATCAGCAACGACTCGCTGGAGGAGTCGATCGACCGGGTGATCGCCGGTCCGCAGCGGCGGACCCGGGTGATGAGCGACCAGGAGAAGAAGATCACCGCGTACCACGAGGGTGGGCACGCGCTGGTCGCCTGGGCGCTGCCGCACGCCGCGCCCGTGCACAAGGTGACGATCCTGTCCCGCGGCCGCTCGCTGGGCCACACTCTGGTCCTGCCGACCGAGGACAAGTACACCCAGACCCGGGCCGAGATGATCGACACCCTGGCGTACGCGCTGGGCGGCCGGGCCGCGGAGGAACTGGTCTTCCACGAGCCCACCACCGGCGCCGGCAACGACATCGAGAAGGCCACCCAGCTGGCCCGCGCGATGATCACGCAGTACGGCATGAGCTCCAAGCTCGGCGCGATCAAGTACGGCACCAGCGGTGACGAGCCGTTCCTCGGCCGCAACATGGGCCACGAGCGGGACTACTCCGATTCGGTGGCGGCCGAGATCGACGGCGAGATGCGCGCCCTGATCGAGCTGGCCCACGACGAGGCCTGGGAGATCCTGGTGGAGTACCGGGACGTGCTGGACAACATGGTCCTGGAGCTGATCGAGAAGGAGACCCTCTCCACCGCCGACATGGCCCGGATCTGCGCCCGGGTGGTGAAGCGCCCGCCGATGGCCCCGTACCACGGCTTCGGCAAGCGTCAGCCCTCCACCGAGCCGCCGGTGCTCACCCCGGCCGAGAAGGACAAGCTCAAGGCGCAGGCTCAGGCCGACGGCGCCTCGGTCGGCGGCTCCTCGAACAACTCGGACGGTACCCACTGAACACGGACGCCGCGGCCAGCCCCGACAAGGGGCTGGCCGCCTCGTTGACCGAGCCCGACGGTGACGAGGCGCTCGACTACGTCGCCGCTCGACTGATCAGCGGCAAGCTCACCGGCCGGCCGGTCGAGGAAACCATGGACCTGGGCCGGATCGAGAAGGCCGTCCGCGAGATCCTCATCGCGGTCGGCGAGGACCCGGACCGGGACGGCCTCCGGCAGACGCCGGCCCGGGTCGCCCGCGCGTACGCCGAACTCTTCGCCGGTCTCCGGGTCGACCCGGCCCAGGTGCTCAGCACCACCTTCGAGGCCAACCACGAGGAGCTGGTGCTCGTCCGGGACATCGACGTGATGAGCCTCTGCGAGCACCACCTGCTCCCCTTCCGGGGCAGCGCGCACATCGGCTACATCCCGGGGCCGGACGGCCGGATCGCCGGCCTGTCCAAGCTGGCCCGACTGGTCGAGGTCTTCGCCCGGCGCCCGCAGGTGCAGGAGCGGCTCACCTCGCAGATCGCCGACCTGCTGATGAGCAAGCTGGAACCGCGCGGCGTCATCGTCGTGCTCGAGTGCGAGCACATGTGCATGGCGATGCGCGGCATCCAGAAGAGCGGCGCCAAGACCATCACCTCGGCGGTCCGCGGCGTGCTCCAGCGCGACGCGAAGTCCCGCGCCGAAGCGATGTCCCTGATCATCCCCCGCTGACCCGGCGCGGCCGACGAACCCGTCGGCCCGATCAGCCGGCCAGCATCGCCAGGACGATCCCGGCGGTGGTCGCCACCGCCGGGACCAGGCAGACCAGTGCCCCGAACCGGGGTGTCCGGTCCACCCGGTCCTCGGGCCGGGGCCGGAACAGCCGGCCCACCGCCAGCCAGCCCGCCATGAAGGCCACCGCCGGCATCGGCAGCCCGACCACCAGCGCCAGGACGCTCGCCAGCCCCGGGCCGGTGCCGAGCAGGACCAGCAACTGGATCAGCGGGACCACCAGGGCCAGCGGCCCGTACACCAGCAGGTTGCGGGGCCGGGACGGCCAGCGCGCCAGCCGGGGCAGTCCCCGCGCGGCCAGCGCGTCGTCCGCGGCGTCGGCCCACCGGCGGGCCGCCTGCAGCGAGGTCAGCACCGCCGCCGCCCGGCCGACATCGACCGGGCCGCCTCGGTCAGCTCCGGCGGGGTCGGCTGCAACGAGATCGCCGGCACCCCGAGTTCCCGCAGTTGCGCCTGCTGCGGGGCCAGCCGGGCCCGGACGACGCTCAGCTCCTCCCGGGCGGCCTGCACCGAGCGGGCCTGCTCGCTGGCGGCGGTCGTCGCGGCCCGGCGTACCCCGTCGAGCTGGCGCGCGGCGGCGACGTAGTCCGCCCAGGCCGCCGCGGCCGGATCCGGGGAGTCGGCCGGGGGGCGGCCCGGCCGGGGGGCGGGCACGGCGCTTCCGGTCTCGCTCACGTAGCCGGCTCCTCCCCGAACGGCACCAGCACCGTGCCCAGCTCGCCCGGGCCGTCCCAGAGCACCGCCCGGCCCGGACGCGGGCGCCACAGCACCGGCCGGTCGAAGAGCGACTCCAACCGGGCCCCCGGCACGTCGGTGACCACCACGGCGGCCAGCTTGTCGATCTCACCCTCCGGGCCGAGCAGCCCGGCCAGCGGCCCCACCGAACGCCACCAGCCGAGCAGGTGCAACCCGGCCGGTGGCCCCTCCCGCAGCAGCGACCGCAGCCGCTCGACCGGCAGCTCCGCCGCGTCGGGCACGTCCAGCCCGAACACCACCAGGTAGCCCGGCTCGCCCGCGTCCATCGCGGCGCGCAGCCCGGCCACGTCGACCGTCTCCACCCGGTGCCGCTCCGCCAGCTCGGCGGCCAGCGCCGCGGCCGGCTCCTCCGACCCGTTCGCCAGCGGAGCCAGCACGAACCGGGCGGACGCGTGGTGGGCCGCCGTGCTCCGCGCCGCGGTGACCAGCAGCCGGGCGGCCTCCTCGTCGCGGCCCAGCACGGCGAGGTTCCGCCCCGCGGCCGGGCCGAGCGGCACCGCCACCGTGGAGCGGTGCACGTCCACCGCTCGACCGAGCAGCGCGGCCGGCCCGTGCGCCCGGCCGGCGAGCGCCGACCGGTGCCGTGGGTCGTTGCCCAGCAGCGGGCGCGCGAACCCGGCGAAGACCACCGGCGGCCCGCACCCCTCCGGCCGGGCCGCCCAGAGCCGGTGCCGCAGCTCGGCCAGGGACTCCGGCTCCTCTTGCGGATCGGGGAAGCGGATCATCCGCTCGTGCCCCCGGGTGGCGCCGCGTGGCCCGCCCAGACCGCCGGCGGTGTTCACCACCGCGCTGCCCACCGGCAGCCCGGCCGCGGCGTCGTTCGCCGGTTCCAGCACCCCCGACCCGCCGGGCAGCGCCACCCGCACCGGAAACTGGCCCAGCAGCGGATCGCGCGGGCCGCCGATACCCAGGTCGCCCTCGCCGGCCAGGACCAGGTGGATGCCGTACGCCCGGGCGGCGCGGGCCAGCACGTCCAGCCGGGCCAGCAGGTCTGCGGCGAGCCGGTCGCGCTCCCGCAGCAGCAGGGGGAAGTTGTCGATGACACAGACGATCCGGGGCAGCGGCTGGTGCTCCCGCAGCTCCGCGTAGCGCTGCCCACCGGCCCGCCGGCCGGCCTCCTCCCGGCGGTGCAGCTCCGCCTCGAGCTGGCCGATGAGGTCCGCCACGTACTCCCGATCGGCGGCCATCCCGGCCGCCCGGACCTGCGGCACCCAGGAGCGGTCCCGCTCGGTCTGCAGGAACTCCACGAAGGACTCGCCGTCGTCGAGGTCGGCCAGGTAGAGCGCCAGCTCGTCGGGGCCGTACCGGGCGGTCAGCCCGAACAGCACGTTGGTCAGGAACGCCGACCGCCCGGCACCGGACCGGCCACTGACCAGCCAGTGCGGGGTGAGCTCGGTGAAGCCGAGGCTGACCGGCCGCCCGGCGGCGTCGCCCACCACGGTCGAGAGCCCGTCGACGGAACCGGACTCCCACAACTCCCCGCCGGGCAGCAGATCGGTCAGGGAGAGCCGGGACCCGTCCTCGACCTGCCGGGCCAGCCGGCGGCAGACCCCGGTCACCAGTTCGTCGGGCGGGTCCTCCGCCACGAAGACCGGGGAGTTGAGCCCGCCGGCCGCCTCCGGGCCGGGGCTGCTCAGCGCCTGCCCGGGCGGATCACCCACCAGCGCGTACGCGTTGCGTACCGCGACGGCGGTGGCCTGCGGCAGCGGAGTGTCCGGCGACCAGCCGGCCACGACCAGGTGCAGGCCGGCCCGGTGGCCCCGCGCGGCCAGTTCCTCGATCCGACCGAGGTCGGACGCCCCGGTCGCGGCGGGCAGCGCGGCCACCACCAGGAGCAGCGTCCGGTCGTGCCCGCGCTGCCGGGCGTGCCGGCGGCCACCCACTGCTCCGCCTCGGTGAGGACCGTCCGCAGCCCCGCCACGTCCACGGCGGGCGGCGGCAGCAGCCCCGCGTCGGCCAAGAGCGCGAACCCCGCGAAGGCCCCGCGGGTCGAATCCCGGTCGGCGGTGGCGTCCACCGCACGGACCAGTAGCGAGCCGGCCGGCGCGGCGGCGAGCAGCCGCAGCAGGAGAGCCCGGAGCAGCCCGGCCACCCGAGGGTCGGTGGCGTCGGTGTCGACGCTCAGGTGACCGCTGCCGAGCAGCGGCACCAGCGTTGGGAACCGGGCGTCGTCCAGCGGCGCGGCGGTGCCGACCCGGACGAAGGGTGGCGGACGGTCGCCGGGCGGGGTGGCCGCGGTCAGCGTCTCCAGGGCGGCGCCGGCCCAACCGGGGGCGGCGAGCGCCGCGGCCGCCCGCAGCCGCTCCGCCAGCTCGTATTGCCGGTGGTGGTCGGCCGGAGCCGGCCGGATCTCGTCGAGGATGCCGGCGGCGGCGGTCGCGGTGGCCGTGGCCCGCCGGTGCAGGGCGGCGGCCCGGCCGGCTCGCGCCTTCGGACTGGCCACCCGTCCACCTCTCTTCCCGAGGCCGACATCTCCCCCCGCGCAGTGACGGTAACTCAGCCGGCGGTCCCGCTCCGGGATGTCGACCGGCGCTGCGTGGTCTTTGCGAGCCGGGTCACCTCGCCTCGGCCGGGCATTGTCCCGCCTCCGGGCATCGAGCGGGCGCGATCGGCGAATCTGGGGCATTGGGTACGAGGCGTGCAGCCGATAGCCTCAGGGGGTGGAATCAGTGCAGCCCCCCGCCGGTTCCCAGGTCTCCCGCGTACCGGCGCAGCGGACCCCGCCCGAGCAGGTGGCGCCCCCGGCGCCGGCTCCGGCGCCGCAGCGTCCCCGGCGTCGGCTGCGCACGGTGCTCTCGGTGGTCGCCGGGCTGCTCGCGCTGCTCTGCGTCGGCGGAGGGGTGACCGCGTTCATCCTGTACGACCGCGCCACCGCCCCCGACCGCAGCGCCCCAGACGTGGTGGTGGACAACTACCTGCGCGCCTTCCTCGTGGATCGGAACGACACCAAGGCGAGCCAGTTCGCCTGCGAGGGTGGAGGCGACCTCGGCGCCGTTCGAGGCCTCCGAGAGGAGTTGGAGCGGCGCGAAGCGAACTTCAGCGTCGTGGTTCGGGTCAGTTGGGGCGCACTCGCCAGAGCGAAAAGTGGCGACGGGGAATTGGTGACCACGACCTTGACCATCTCCAGCTCGGCAGACGGCCAGACGCGGAGCAGCCGTCGTGAGGACTGGCAGTTCAAGGTGATCGACAGGGACGGGTGGCGGGTCTGTGAGGGCCACAAGGCCGGCTGACCGGCTACTCGACCCAGAGCAGGTGGACGGGAACCTCCAGGGTGGTCGGTGCCTGGCCGCGCCAGGCCCACCGGTACCACTCCAACTCCGAGGTGATTCGGACGCAGATGTCCCCCTCGGCGCCGGAGTAGGTCTCGGTCACCGCCCGTAGGTCACGGTGCTCGGTCGGCCCGACGACGTGCACCACCCGCCGGCCGGCCACCGCGTCGGCCTCGAAGACCGGGGTCGGCGCCCGGTGGGCCGGCGCGTCGAGGGAGACGAGCCGGATCCCGGGCTCGCGGGGCGGGACTGCGGCGCCGCTCCGGTCGCCAACCGTCTCCACCCAGACCCGCTCCACCGGTACCAGCGGCGCGAAGACCTCCACCTGCTCGGACTCGGCGCGGTACCACTCGTGTTCCGGGATGACGGGCACATAGGTCCGGCTGCCCTGCACCACCCGCTCGTCGGCGCGCAGGTCACCCCGCCAGCCCAGGCCGGGCAGCCCGACCAGCACCCGCCGACCGCGGAGCTCCACCCGACCGGTGGCGGGGACGACCTCGATCGGTCGCGGTGGCAGCGGCGCCCAGTCGGGCTGGTCCGCGAAGGGGTCGGGCAGCGGGCCGGTCATCCGTCGGTGGGCCTCACGTGCTGCCGTCCAGCGGCGCGCCGCGTTCTCGCATGAACGGCACCGGGTTAGTGGCGCCCCGGCTGGACCGGTCGCCGTCGACGTGCACCTCGAAGTGCAGGTGCGGCCCGGAGGAGTTGCCGCTGCTGCCGACCAGGCCGATCACGTCACCGGCCGCCACCAACTCACCGGGAACCACCCGGGGGCGCTCCACCATGTGGCAGTAGCGGGTGATGTACCCCCCGGCGTGCAGGATGTCCACGAACCAGCCGCACCCGCCCTTGCCCGGCCAGCCGTCACGGTCGCAGTCGCGTCGTCCGGAGTGGTCCGGGTCGCAGCGGGCGACCAGCACCCGGCCGGCCGACGCGGCGTGGATCTCGGTGACCCGCTTGGGTGCCGCGATGTCCACTCCGTTGTGGCTGGGCCGGTCGGCGGTGCGGAAGCCGGAGCCGACACCACCCGGGATCGGCGCCGTCCAGCCCGAGGCGGCGATCCGGGCGCCGGAGGCGGCGTCACACACCGCCTCGCCGGCGATCTGCACAGTCCGCGCGGCGCCGCCGGCCAGCGCGTCGACGATCCGGCCGGCCAGGTCCTCGTGCTTGGCGTAGGCGTCGGGGAACGCGCTGACCTGCACCCGCTGCGCCACCACGGTCAACGGGCGCTGCTCCCACCTGGCCACCCGGACCAGCTTCTCGTAGAACTTGCGGGCGGTGTAGGAGGGCGTCATGCGCTGCTGGACGCTGCCCCAGCCGGGCCGCTGCTGGAACAGGCCAAGCGAGTCGTGGTCGGACCCGACGCCCTCGTGCGGCAGCGCCAGCGACGCCGGCACCGTGCTGTTCGCCAGGTTCCGCAGCGCGGACTCCTGCATCGCGGTGGCCAGGGCGATGACCCAGCCGCGGGCCGGCACCTTCATGTCCTGACCGACCTTGATGATGACGGCCGCGTTGCGCAGCTGGCCCTCGCCGTACTCGGCGAAGCGGGGCATGTCGCCGGTGATGCTGACCCGGTGGGCAGCGTCGCAGGCCAGCCCGGCCACGGTCGCCTCGTCCTTCTCCTCGCCGCCCAGCTCGGTGAGGAAGAAGGCGGCGGCGCCGCCCACGCAGCAGAGCAGGGTGAGCACCGTCGTAACCGCGGCGGCCACGACGCCGAGCCGCAGCTTCCGGCGGCGCGGCGCTCCCGCGTCCGCCCACTGCTCGGTCATTGGCGCTCCCAGTCCACCGCGTCCACCAGCCACCGGCCTTCCGGGGCCACCAGTTCGAGCCGGAGCCGACCGTTGTCCAGCGGGATGAGAACCTCCACGAAGGACTCCGTCCGGGGGCGGAGCGTGACCTGGCCGGTCACCCGCCGGGCGGGAACGCTCTCCGGGTCCGCGCCGGTCAGCTTCTCGGTCAGCGCGGGGGTCGACAGCGGGCGCAGCCGCGCCTGCCAGTCGTCCCGGCTGCTGCCCGGGCCGGCCAGCCAGGCGGTGGTGAACCGGCTGGCGGCCCGCTCGGGCGTCAGCTCGCCCGGCCGGGTCTTCGGCCTGGCGGCCGCCGGGCTCGACAGCACGCCGTCGTCGCCGGCCTCCGGATCCACCGTGCTGATCGGCTCCCGCGGCCGGTTGCTGAGACCGGTGGACGGGTCGACGGGCCCGGAGACCAGGCGGGCCGCCCCGATGACGCCGAAGACCAGGACGGCGATCACCACCGCGACGCCGAGCCGGGACCGCAGGGCCCGGGTGAACAGGAATTCCAGCGCCCGTCGCATCGTGCTCACCGCGCCTCGGAGCGCACCCGTGGACTGGGGTTGGCCGGCGCGCGTTCGGCGGAGCCCGGACGGTAGATGGCGAAGGCGGGCGACTCGTCGGGCACGTCCGGCTCCGTCCAGGTGGCCGGTTGCCGGCGTCGGGGGCGCGGTGCGGTGGTCCGGCCGCCGCCCGGCTGCTCCGGTGCGGGCGCCTCGTCCGTCCGTTCCCGCCCGTCCGGCCGCTGCCGGCCGGCGGCGGCGTGCGACGGGTCCTCGTGCCGGGCCTCCGGCCGCAGGGTGCCCTGGTCGGGCACCACGCCGCGCCGCCGGCCGAGCGCCGGCTCGGCCGTGCCGCCCGGCTCCACCACGTCCAACCGGGCCGCCACCCGCATGTCCCGGAAGAATCGCCGGTGCCACGACCCCGCCGAGCTGATCGCCTCGCTGCTGTCCTTGCCGCCGAGCTGGGTGATCCGCCGGTACGGACGCAGCAGCAGCCAGCCGACCACGCCGCAGAGCCAGACCAGCACCACCTGGAGCCAGCCGGGCAGGGTGGGCGTGTTCATGATGAGGTCGACCGCGAAGAGGTAGATGGCCGCGCCGGTGCCGAAGATGGCGATGTTGAAGACCGCGGCGACCACCGCGTTCGCCAGCCGGCGCAGCCCGGCGCTGGCCGGGCGCATCAGGCCGACGGTGCCGAGGATCGGCGCGGCGATCACGGCCCACCGGAAGATCAGGAAGCCCAGCAGCACCAGCACCGAGGCGGTCAGGTCGAACATCGCGAAGAGCAGCGAGGCCAGCACCGCGATGAAGCCGGCCCCGATCCGGTCCATGTCCCGGACGCCCTGGAGATACTCGTACGCCTCCGGGTCCTCCGACCTGATCTGCTCGGCGACCCGGGCCCACTGCTGCTGCTTCGCCTTGATGGTCGCCTCACGGGTGGCCGGGTTCTGGCGGAGCTTCTCCGCCTCCTCCCAGGAGAGCGACTTGGCGTCGTAGAGCGCCGGACCGTACTTCTTCGCGGTCTCGCTGTCGGCCGAGCCGAGCACACCGCGCAGCCAGTTCCGGTAGAGCATCGTCTCGGTGGCCGTGTCGCTGGCCCGGACGGCCGGAGGACGGTGATCCTTGCACGCCTCAGGGTTGGGGTCGTCGCACTGGCCCGGCGGCGTGTCCCGGGTCGCCGGGCCCACCGCGTCGTGCACCACGCCCAGCGTGGTGATCAAGGTGTTGTCGGCGATGTTCGCCGACTTGACCGGCCAGGCGGCCAGGGCGGTGACCGCCACCATCACCAGCAGCGCCCAGCCCGCCGTCGTCATCGCGTTGCTCATGTCCGACTGGCGGGAGCGCCAGAGCAGGTAGAGGCCGACCACGCAGAGCGTGACGATGCCGAAGACGCTGAACACCTTCTGGTAGACGGCCTTGGTGGCCTGCTCCACCAGCGGATCCGCCCAGCCCCACATCGAGCGGGGATCCCAGGCCCGCTCCCGCAGCGCGTTCGAGGCGCCGATCACCGCGTTGGCGAACATGAACTCGCCGTTGGCCACCATCGTGGTGAAGCGGTAGTCCGGATGCAGCACCGACGAGGCGCAGCCGCCGTCGACGTCGTACGTCGTGTAGCTGTATCCGGCGTAGCCGTAGTCGCTGTAGAGGCCCTTCGGGCCGGGCAGCTTGGCGGAGTCGGGGCGGGAGGCGAACCAGCCGGCCAGACCGGAGTCCGGCGCCCCGGGGACGGGGGCGTTACGGCACTCGACCTGGTCCTCGCTGACCTCCTTGAGTTTCGCGACGCAGGCGCGGAAGTCGGCCTGCCACTCCTTGGTGCTGCACAGCTCGGCCCGGGCCTGGGCGGCCGGCGTGGCGGCGTACGCGGGTGTCGCCCCGACCACCGGCCAGGCGATGGTGGCCACGGCGAGTACGCCGAGCGCGAGGAGGAGCGGCGCGATCCGTGCCCGGGCCCTCGCCATGTCACGCCTCCAGGTCAGCCAGGACGGTCGGCAGCGCCCCGGCGGTCTGGGCGACCGCGGCGGGGGTGGTGTCCAGGTGGTCGAGCAGCCCGTCGACGTACGACACGTCGACCCGGACTTTCTGCACCCGGCCGTCGACGTCGCGCATCACGAACTCGCGGAAGCCGAGCCGGGCGGCCGAACCGGCGTCCGCCGTGGACAGCGAGGCGAGGGTCGCCTCGTAGCCGTCGTTGACCGGCACCCGGAGCAGCCGGAGCGCCTCGGAGGCGATCTCGGTGTCCTCGGCGATCCGGCCGACGAAGACGGTGGAGACCAGGTTCTGCACGTCGAGGCCGAGGATGTCCTTCGGGTTCTGCGAGGCGACCAGGGCGGCGAGGTTCCACTTGCGGGAGTCCCGGGCGAGGCGGACCAGGAACGAACGCCCGGAGCGCCAGCCCTCCATGAAGTGCGCCTCGTCCAGGCCGACCAGCTTCCGCGACGACATCGAGCCGCCGTAGCAGCGGCGCACCGCGAGCCGGTGCGCGGTGTGCAGCATCGGCAGGGCGAGGGACTCCTCGGCCGACCAGTACTCGCGTTCGATCTTGAGGTCGGGCAGCCGCAGGCCGGCCATCGTGATCACGGTGAGCGCCGCGTCGGCGCCGAGCAGCCCCTCCGGCGGCCGGCCGAAGAAGAGCATCGCGAGCGGCATCTCGGCGGTGTCCAGCAGCAGGTTGGCCAGCTCCCGGCCGGCGTCGTCGTCGAGCCCTTGGAGGCAGGC
>NZ_JAEVHJ010000150.1:0-14975 GCF_016802855.1 Micromonospora sp. ATA51
GCTTCGCACAGCTTCTCGACGAGGCCAGCGGCGGCCGGCGTCACCACGTGCGCTCCCGGGTCGACGACGAACTCGCCGCGCTCGTCGCGGTCAGCCAGCCGGCGGCCGGTCGGCGCGCCGGAGACCGTAGAGGGCCAGGAGGGCGGCGGCCACCAGGGGTCCGCCGTCCCGGATCAGGCCGTCGACGCCGAGCAGCCACCAGCAGAGCGGCAGGTCGACGGCGAGCACACCGAGGGTGATCGCGACCAGGAGCCGGCGGGCCCAGGCCCGGCCGCGCATCAGGAAGGCGGTGCAGAGAAGAACCAGGTAGCTGACGGCGATGCCGGCGAGGAACCAGAAGAGCACGGCCGGCACGGCGCTGAGCCGTCCGTCCAGGATGGACCCGCCGGCGACCAGCGCCGGTACGAGCATCAGCGGGCTGTAGGTGAACGCGGCGACCCGGCTGGTGAGCAGCCACCCGGTCACCGGCGGTCGCTTCGGCGCGACCTCCCGCCAGGAGATCATCCCGCCCTCCACGACCAGGGACTTCCGGTGCCGGACCAGGTGCCCGCCGACGGCGTCCGAGCGGTAGAGCAGCACGACCACGGCCACGCAGAGCGCGGTGAGCAGCCCGAACCCCAGCAGGCCGGGCAGCGCGGGCACCCCTTCCCGGGGTACGAAGAGCCGCCCCACCGCGAAGACCGTGGTGACCGCGAGGATCAGCCCGAACGGTCTGGCCACGGTACGGCCGCGGTTGACGTGCCCGATGAGCACCAGGAAGCCGAGCGAGCGGAGCATCGCCCAGCCGGTGCGTACGGCCAGGCCGAACTCCTGCTCCGGGGCGTACCAGTAATTGAGCAGCTCGACCACGACGGTGGCCGCCGCCGTGACGGCGAGCAGGGTGGTCAGCGCCCGGACGGCGGACGCCGCCGGACCTGGCTGGTCTCGGCGGCCGTCCTCATGGGATTTGATGTTGCCCGGTAGGGGCAACCGTCACACCTACTTCTGCGGCTGCTCCGCGTCGAGCCGGGCGCGCAGCGCGTCCAGCTCGGCCCAGAGGACGCCGGGCAGCTTGTCACCGAACTTCTCGAACCACTCGGTGACCAGCGGCAGTTCCTTGCGCCACTCCTCCGGGTCGACCTTGAGGGCGATCCGGACGTCCTCCGGGGTCATGTCCAGGCCCTCGACGTCCAGGGCGTCCTGGGCCGGGACCATGCCGATCGGGGTCTCCACCGCGTCGGCGGTGCCCTCGATCCGCTCGATGACCCACTTGAGCACGCGGGAGTTCTCGCCGAATCCGGGCCAGAGGAAGTTGCCCTCGGGGTCCTTGCGGAACCAGTTCACGTAGTAGATCTTGGGCAGCTTGGCCGCGTCGCCGTCGGCGCCCTTGCCCATCTCGATCCAGTGCCGGAAGTAGTCGCCGGCGTGGTAGCCGATGAACGGCAGCATGGCCATCGGGTCGCGGCGGACCACGCCGACCGCGCCGGAGGCGGCGGCGGTGGTCTCCGAGGAGAGCGTCGCGCCCATGTAGACGCCGTGCACCCAGTCGCGGGCCTCGGTGACCAGCGGGATGGTGTCCCGTCGCCGGCCCCCGAAGAGGATCGCGTCGATCGGCACGCCGTTCGGGTCGTAGTACTCCTCGGCCAGGATCGGGCACTGGGTGATCGGAGTGCAGAAGCGGCTGTTGGCGTGCGAGGAGAGTTCGCCGCTCTCCGGCGTCCAGTCCCGGCCCTTCCAGTCGATGAGGTGCGCCGGGGGCTCGCCCATGCCCTCCCACCAGATGTCCCCGTCGTCGGTGAGGCCCACGTTGGTGAAGATGGAGTTGCCCCGGTCCAGCGTCCGCATGGCGTTGGCGTTGGTCTTCCAGTCGGTGCCGGGTGCGACGCCGAACAGGCCGTACTCGGGGTTGACCGCGTACAGGCGGCCATCCTCGCCGAAGCGCATCCAGGCGATGTCGTCGCCGATGGTCTCGACCTTCCAGCCCGGGATGGTCGGCTCCACCATGGCCAGGTTGGTCTTGCCGCAGGCGGACGGGAACGCGCCGGCGATGTGGTAGACCTTGCCCTCCGGTGAGGTGATCTTGAGGATCAGCATGTGCTCGGCGAGCCAACCCTCGTCGCGCCCCATCACGCTCGCGATCCGCAGCGAGTAGCACTTCTTGCCGAGCAGCGAGTTGCCGCCGTAGCCGGAGCCGAACGACCAGATCTCCCGGGTCTCGGGGAAGTGCGAGATGTACTTCGTCTCGTTGCACGGCCACGAGACGTCCTGCTGGCCGGGTGCGAGCGGGGCGCCGATCGAGTGCAGGGCGTGCACGAAGTCCGCGTCGTCGCCCATCGCCTCGAGAATCTTGGCGCCCATCCGGGTCATGATGCGCATCGAGGCGACCACGTACGGGCTGTCCGTGATCTCGACGCCGAACATGGGGCTCTCGGCCTCGACCGGGCCCATGACGAACGGGATGACGTACATGGTGCGTCCGCGCATGCTGCCGCGGTACAGCTCGGTCATCGTCCGCTTCATCTCGGCCGGCGCCATCCAGTTGTTGGTGGGGCCGGCGTCCGCCTCGTCGACGGAGCAGATGAAGGTGCGCTCCTCGACGCGGGCGACGTCCGTCGGGTCGGTCCGTGCGTAGAACGAGTTGGGCTTCTTCTCGGGATTCAGCCGGATCAGGGTGCCCTTTTCGACCAGTTCGTCGGTGAGGCGGCGCCACTCCTCATCGGACCCGTCCACCCAGACCACCCGGTCGGGGGTGGTCAGTTCCGCGACCTCTCGGACCCAGGCGAGCAGTTTGGGGTTGGACGTCGGGGCCTGATCGATACCCCGAACAGTAGCCGGAGCAACCATGTCACATCTCCTTGTGGTCGACGCTGACCGATGTATGGGGTGCACGAGTTCTGGCGAGCGAGTCGTCGCCTTCGTGGAAACCTGGGATTGGGCTCAGCGTAAACCGGGCTGCCTCGCCAGTCAGTGGGACTGGTTGTGAAGAACTGCACAAGGTAGGGCCACGCTGCGGCATCGCGATCTGATACCCGCTTTCGCGCGCAGTTTCACGCAAATCCTGCGGCGAACCTCCGGCGGACGCCCGTCGCGAGGTCCGGTCGCTGGTGCACGATGAGCGGAAGCGCCCGCCCGTGCCGAGGGCGGCGATTGGGTGATCCGATCCGCAATTCCGCCACGGCCGGTTACGCTCTGCTCACCGCACGACGAACCGGGCGGCGTCCCCGTGGGACGCGGTCGGATCCGGCTCGTCCGTGCTACCCGTCCACCGTGCGGGCACCCGGTAGGCTCGGCGGGTGGCCGCGACGATGACCGGGGACCAACCGGGCGCTAAGCAGACCCGGCCGGGTCTGATCGGTTTCCTCCTCGACCGTTTCGGTCACCTCGTCCGGGAGTTGAGCAAGTTCGCCACGGTGGGCGGGCTCGCGTTCCTGGTGGACTTCGCGCTCTTCAACTACCTGGCCAGCGTCCGCCACATGCCGCCGGTCGCCGCGAAGACCATCTCCACGGTGATCGCCGCGACCATGGCGTTCCTGGGCAACCGGTTCTGGACCTGGCGGCACCGCCAGCGCTCCAACCCCGCCCGGGAGTACGCGCTGTTCTTCTTCTTCAACGGGGTCGGCCTGGGCATCGCCGTCGCCTGCCTCGCGATCAGCCGCTACGGGTTGGGCAGCATCTGGCCCGGGGTGTTCCAGACCCCGCTGGCCGACAACATCGCCAGCTTCATCGTCGGCACCGGCCTCGGGACGCTGTTCCGATTCTGGTCGTACCGGCGGTTCGTTTTCGTGGAAGCGGGAATTCCCCCGCTTCCGGGAACGAGCCACGACCGAGACTCCGGGGCGTGACCTACCGCCCACCCCGTCCTGCCGGGCCGAGCCGGCCCTGCCCACTGCCCTAAGGTGTTCCGCATGCGTCTGGTCCGTCTGCTGCCCGAGCGCTGGCAGAAGTTCATCCACGAGGCGCTCAAATTCGGCATCGTCGGTGGCATCAACACCGTCATCAATTACGCGGTGTTCAATGCGCTGGCACTGACCGTTTTCCGCGACGGGCAGCTCAAGGCGACGGTCATCGCGACCATCGTGGCCACGATCACCTCGTATCTGATGAATCGGCACTGGACGTACCGGGATCGCCCGAAGTCGGCGCTACGCCGCGAATACGTCCTTTTCTTCCTGTTCAACGCCACCGGCCTGATCATCGAACTCGGCGTCCTCGCCGCAGCGAAGTACGGCCTCGGCGTGACCAGCCTGCTGGCGCTGAACGTGGCGAAGACCGGTGGCGTACTGCTGGCCACCATGTTCCGTTTCTGGTCGTACCGGACGTTCGTCTTCCAGCCGGTGCCGAAGCACGCGCAGGCGACCTGGCACAGCATCCCGCGCGACGAGTGGGACACCATGGCGGAGATGGACCCGGTGGCGGAGCTGGCCGAGTCGGTCAGCGAGCTGGAGGAGTCCGAGCCCCCGCCGGGCGAGCACCGGAGTCGGACGGCCGGTCGCCGCGCCGGCGCGGAGTACGGCGCCCCGACCCAGGGTCGCCCCGCCCCGGCGGACGCCGCCATGGGCCCGGCCCTCGGCCGCACCCTCGACAGCGACCTGGACGCCGAACTCGCCGCCGAAATCCACGCCGGCACCCGCCACTCCCCCCGCCGCTGACCACCCGGCCCAGCCCGGCCGCGGCCCCAGCCGAAGTTGGTCAAGAGGTTCGCGTCGGCCGCGACGCAAACCTCTTGATCAACAAAAAGGGGTCAGACGCTGGGGTCGCGGAGGGGTTTGCCGTCGCGCATGTCGGCGAGGATCTCGCGCATCTCGCCGTCGCCCAGGGAGTGCTTGTCGTGGTGGGCCTCGACCAGCTCGTAGAGCCTGGTCTGCACCCGGTCGACGTGCGGCACGTCGTTGAGCACCGACTGGCCGCGTTCGCCGGCCGACTCGATGGTCAGGGTGCCGCAGCCGAGCAGCCGCTCCAGGAACCGCTGGTGCATCGAGTGGTCGTTGATCCGGGTCAACGGGAGGTCCCGCCGGTTCCGGGAGAACACCCCCTCCTGGAGCAGCACCCGCTCGTCGGTGAAGAGGTAGTGCGTGGTCCGCCAGACCAGGAACGGCCAGAGACCCAGCCAGCACACCAGCGCCAGGCCGAGCGCGGCGATCGCGTAGAGCGCGATCGTGCCGCCGTCGCCGTCGGGCAGCAGGAGCCAACCCGCCACCACCGCCGCGACGGCGAGCACCAGCACCAGGATCGGCCGCAACAGCGCCTTCCAGTGCGGGTGCAGGTGGAGCACGACGTGCTCATCCTCGGTGAGCACGTCTTCGGGGAACGCCACGGAAACCTCCTCGCAGAACAGGACGGGCTGACCGTAACCGGTCGACGCTCGCCCAGGGATCAGCCGCGCGGCGCTAAAGCGGGTCAGCGCACGTGCAGTACCTCGCCGGCGGCGAGCCGCAGCTGCCCCGCGGGCCCCTCGACCAGCAGCTGGCCGTCCGGATCCACGCCGGTCGCGGTGCCGTTCACCTCGCGGCCGTCCGGCAGCAGCACCCGAACCTGGCGGCCGATCGTGGCGCAGCCGGCCAGGTACGCGTCGCGCAGCCCGCTGGCCACCGCGTCGCCGCCGGCGTCGCGCCAGCGGTCGTACCAGTCGGCGAGCGAGCGGAGCAGGGCGCGCAGCAGCGGATCGCGGTCGGTCGCCGCCGCCCCGGCGAGCTGCAGCGAGGTGGCCGGCAGCCCGGTGGGGTTGTCGGGCAGCTCGTCGGCGCGGAGCGTGACGTTGAGGCCGATGCCGACCACGATGGCCGGTGGCTGGGTCGGGACGGCGCCGGGGACCGCCTCGGCGAGCACCCCGGCGCACTTCGCGCCGTCGATCAGCAGGTCGTTGGGCCACTTCAGGGCGGCCTCCAGCTCGGCCAGCCGGGCCACCGCCTCGACCAGCGCGACCCCGGCGAGCAGCGGCAGCCAGCCGTACCCGGCGGGTTGGACGGGCGACCAGCCGCGCTCCGGGACGGCCTCGCCGTGCCGGAGCAGGACGCTGGTCGCGATGCCAGCCCGGGGCGGCGACTGCCAGACCCGGCCGCGCCGGCCCCGGCCGGCGGTCTGCCGCTCGGCGACCACCACCAGGCCCTCCGGCTCGCCGGCCCGCGCGGCGGAGACCACGTCGGCGTTGGTGGAGCCGGTCTCCGCGCGCAACTCCAGGCGGCGCCACGGGCCGTGCGGCGCGATCAGCGCGCGCCGCAGCCGGGCCGCCGACAGCGGGGGGCGGTCCAGATCGGTGTACGGCGAGCCGGCCATCCCGCCAGCCTACGGCCCCGCCCTCCCGGCGTCGGCCGGATACCGCCGGGAGCCCGGTGAGGCGCACTGCACAGCGGCGGCCGCCTGAACCATCGTTATATTCCCTGGGTGACTACCGAGACCGGGATCAACATCCACAGCACTGAGGGCAAGCTGGCGGACCTGGACCGTCGGGTCGACGAGGCGGTGCACGCCGGGTCGGCGCGCGCGGTCGAGAAGCAGCACGCGAGGGGCAAGAAGACCGCGCGGGAGCGCATCGAGATGCTGCTCGACGAGGGCTCCTTCGTCGAGCTGGACGAGCTGGCCCGGCACCGGTCGACGGCCTTCGGGCTGGAGAAGAACCGCCCGTACGGTGACGGCGTGGTCACCGGCTACGGCACCGTGGACGGCCGGCAGGTCTGCGTCTTCGCGCAGGACTTCACGGTCTTCGGCGGCTCGCTGGGCGAGGTCTTCGGCGAGAAGATCGTCAAGGTGATGGACCTGGCCATGAAGATCGGCTGCCCGGTCGTCGGCATCAACGACTCCGGCGGCGCGCGCATCCAGGAGGGGGTCGCCTCGCTCGGCCTCTACGGGGAGATCTTCTTCCGCAACGTCCGGGCCAGCGGCGTCATCCCGCAGATCTCGCTGATCATGGGCCCGTGCGCGGGCGGCGCGGTCTACTCCCCGGCGGTCACCGACTTCACCGTGATGGTCGACCAGACCTCGCACATGTTCATCACCGGCCCCGACGTGATCAAGACGGTCACCGGCGAGGACGTCGGGATGGAGGAGCTGGGCGGCGCCCGCACCCACAACTCGCGCAGCGGCAACGCGCACTACCTCGGCGCCGACGAGGAGGACGCGATCGAGTACGTCAAGGCGCTGCTGTCCTACCTGCCGTCGAACAACCTCGACGAGCCGGTGGTGTTCGAGTCCCCCGCCGACCTCGACATCACGACGAGGACCGGGAACTGGACACGCTGATCCCGGACTCGGCCAACCAGCCGTACGACATCCACCGAGTCATCGAGCACGTCCTCGACGACGGGGAGTTCCTGGAGGTCCAGCCGCTCTACGCGCAGAACCTGGTGGTCGGCTTCGGCCGGGTCGAGGGACGCCCGGTCGGCGTGGTCGCCAACCAGCCGATGCACTTCGCCGGCACCCTGGACATCGCCGCCTCGGAGAAGGCGGCCCGGTTCGTGCGCACCTGCGACGCGTTCAACATCCCGGTGCTGACCTTCGTGGACGTCCCCGGCTTCCTCCCCGGCACCGGCCAGGAGTGGGACGGCATCATCCGCCGCGGCGCGAAGCTCATCTACGCGTACGCCGAGGCGACCGTCCCGAAGGTCACCGTGATCACCCGCAAGGCGTACGGCGGGGCGTACGACGTGATGGGCTCGAAGCACCTCGGCGCGGACCTGAACTTCGCCTGGCCGACCGCGCAGATCGCGGTGATGGGCGCGCAGGGCGCGGTGAACATCCTCTACCGCTCGGAGCTGGCGAACGCCGACGACCCGGCCGCCGTCCGGGCCGAGAAGATCGCCGAGTACGAGGACACCCTGGCCAACCCGTACATCGCCGCCGAGCGTGGGTACGTCGACTCGGTGATCCCGCCGCACGAGACGCGTACCCAGATCGTCCGGGCGCTGCGGGTGCTGCGCACCAAGCGCGAGACCCTGCCCCCGAAAAAGCACGGAAACATCCCGCTGTAGCGGTTGCACCGAGGCCCCCGCCGTGGTCGGCGGGGGCCTCGTCGCGTCAGCAGCCAGGGTTGGCCGCGGAGCACATCCGGCGGGCCGCGGCGCGCGCCACGTCGCGCAGCTGCGCGTCGGTCACGTCGCTGCCCGGCACGAACGGCAGCATGGGATCGGCCGGTACCAGTACGGTGACCAGGTCACCGACCCGGACGACCAGCGTGATCTGGGGCAGGGGCGTGAAGCCGACGGGCTTGCCCGTCACCGCGTCCAGTGGAACCGAGATGGTGTGCCGCAGCAGGACCGCCTGGTCGCCGGCGAAGTCGCGCTCGGTCACCGTCCACTGGTGCACCACCGTGGCGCTGACCGTCTTCCCCTCCCCCTGGATCGGAAGCCTCTGCCGCCACGCCGTGCAGGCGGCCACCAGCCGGTCGAGGTCGGTGAAGACCTGGCCCGCCGCCTCAGTGGTCAGCCGGTAGACGTCCTGGCTGATCACTGGGGCCCGGGACACGAGGGTTCCGGCCTCGAAGGTGCCCAGCAGGGTCTGCGAGCGGGAGTAGCGCGAGATGGCCTGGTCCGCCGGCAGCCCCTGGTCCAGGGCACACGATCGGAGAATGTCGTCGACCCGGACCCGCTCATCGAGCCCCGAGTCGCCGAGGCCCTCGTCGCTCTTCACCGGCAGGTCGGACGGTGCCAGCAGCGCCTCCGTGGAAATCTCGGCCCTCCCACCGACGGCCGGATCCCCGGACGTGGGGGCGGTGGGTGGCTCCGGGGCACCGGGACGGGGCGCCAGGACGGCGGTGGCCGAGGTGACCGCCAGCACGACCGCAGCCACCACCCCCGCAGTACGACGCGTGCGGCGCCGGGCCCGGACGCGGATCTCGGTCGGCTCCGGCCAGGAGACGTCCCGCAGGTCCCGGTGCAACCGCTCGACAAACGTCACGTCGTCACGCATCTGCGGCCTCCTCCTCCAGATCCACGACCGCGAGCAGTCCGGCGAGTGCGGCACGCCCCCGGGAGAGTCGGGCCTTGACTGTGCCCACCGGGGCCTCGGTCTCCCGCGCCACCTCGGCGACCGGCATACCGAGCAGGTAGTGCAGCGCGATGGCGGTGCGCTGGGCCTCGGGCAGCCGGCGCAGCGCGGCCACCACCTCCACCGTCTCGGTGCTCGGCGCCGGGACGCTCTCCTCGACCCCGTGCCGCAGGTACGCCCGGGCCCGGCTGCGCAGGCTGCGCCACCGGCTCACCGCGATGCGGCTGGCCACCACCCGCACCCACGCCTCCGGGTCGTCGTACCCGCTCACCGTCGACCAGCGCTGCCAGGCGCGGATGTACGCCTCCTGGACGGCGTCCTGCGCCTCGGCGAGATTCCCGGTGAGCACGTAGACGAACCCGAGCAGCCGTTGTCGACTGCCGCGATAGAACTCGTCGAACCCGTCGATGTCCGGCAATCTGCCACCTCCCCGTGGTCGCAGGAGACACGCCTGGCGTCGCACGGGTGGTTGCCCCGCCGGCCGGTCTTTCTTTGCCCGGCCCCCCGGGAAGCTGTCCCGCTGTGACATGGAGCGCTTCCCCCGAGGCCGCGCGGTGAGCACGGCGGAACCTCAGCCGATCAGCCGCTCCAGCTCGGCGAGCGGGAAGCCGCCCGCCGGGATCCGCTCGCGCAGCGCCTGCCGCACCGCGAGCTGGACCGCCGCGTTCGCCGGCGTCGCCACGCCGTGCAGCCGGCCGAGGAGCACGATCTCGCCGTTGAGGTGGTCGGCCTCGGCCGAACCCGTGCCCCGCGCCAGGCTCTGCCAGGTCGAGCCGCCGGACCGTTCCTCGCCGTCGACCGGACGGTGCCGGACCTGGTCGCCGCGCTCGGCCGCCTCCTCCTCGGGCGAGGTGTGCGCGATCCCGGCCGCGGCGAACGCCGCGACCCCCTCGGCCCGGACCCGCTCGGCGAGCGGTTCCGGGATGTCCCGCCCGAGCAGCGCCTGGAGGCCGTTGCCGAGGTTGCTCAGCAGCTTGCCGTACTTCCAGCGCATCACGTCGTCGCGGACCGGGGCGACGAACCCGGCGGCCGTCAGGTCGGCGGCGATCGCCCGGCTGGTGTCGTCCGACCCGGACGGGTAGCGGCCCAGGTGCAGCATCCCCGGGTGCGGGTGGCCGTTGGCGACGACCACGCCGGGCTCCAGGTGGGTGGCGGGCAGCCAGACGCAGACCGGGTGCACCCGGGCGAAGAGCCGCAGCGCGGCTCGCTCGTTGGCCACCCCGTTCTGGGCGACGAGCAGCGGCAACCGCTCTCCCGCCGTACCGCCACCGTCGACCGGCGCATCCACCCAGGCGGCCAGCGCCGCCTCGGTGTCCTGCGACTTCACCGTCAGCACCAGCACGGTGTCGGCCGGCAGCGGCTCGGCGGACGGCCCGTCGGTGGCCGCCCGCGCCAGGTCACCGTCCCGTCCGGGGAGCGCAGGATCAGCCCCCGGTCCCGGATCGCGTCCAGGTGCGCGCCGCGGGCCACCAACGCCACGTCGCGGCCGGCCTCCCCCAGCCGTACGCCGATGGTGCCGCCGACCGCGCCCGCCCCGATGATCACGTATCGCATCTGTCCGATTCTGCCCGTCGTCGGGTCAGCCCGCCGCGGCGAGGTGGCAGATCCACCGCTGGCCGATGTGCGAGACGTCCCGTGCCGCGCGCAGCGGGGTGAACCCCGCACCGCTCAGCAGATCCTCGATCTCCTCCATCCGGTACCAGGCGAAGAAGCGGTCTGCAGTCTCCCCGGGCCACCGCTCCCAGCTCTCCCCCTCGCCCTCCTAGACGCTGAGCAGCAGCGGCCCGCCGGGCCGCAGCACCCGCCGGATGCCGCCCAACGTGGCCGGGGCGGCGGCCTTGGGGAGGTGCAGCAGCGAAGCCGAGCACCAGACCCCGCCGAACGCGCCGGCCCGGAACGGCAGCCGCAGCAGGTCGGCCTGCACCAGCGGGGCCCGCACCCGCGCCCGGGCCGCCCGCAGCATGGCGGCCGACAGGTCCAGGCCGACGGTCGTCGCGCCCCGGGCGGCCCAGAAGCCGAGGTCCCGGCCCGGCCCGCAGCCAAGGTCGAGCAGCGGCCCGTCGGCCCGCCGCTGGAACTCGTCGGCCAGCGTCAGGTACGGGACGGGCACGTCGGGATTACGGGCGGCGAAGTCCTCGGCGATCCGGTCGTACGCGGCCCGATTCCGGGTGGTCACCTCATCCATGCCCGGGCAGCCTAACCACGCGCCCGGCCCGCCGCGGTCCCTCCACGGCCGGCTTGAGTCCCCCCGGCGACTCGCCCGGGTCCTCCGCCGGCTCGCCCGGTTCGTTCAGAGGGTGAGGCCGGCGTCGGTCAGGATCGGGCCCGCGAGCAGCAGCGCGCCGACGCCGAGGGCGGCCAGGCTGACCAGCGCGAAGACGGTCACCCAGAACAGTGCCGGGAACGGCGTCAGCCGGGCGAGCTGGTCGGCGTCGGACTCCGGCATCCGGCCCCGGCTGCGCAGCCGTTGCAGCTCCACCACCGGCCGTACGCCGCCGAGGAGCAGGAACCAGACGGAGGTCCAGGCGAAGGCGGCCTGCACCTGCGCGGAGGCGTACCAGGAGACGGCGAGCACCGCCCCGCCGGTGACCAGCAGCGAGAGCACGCCGAAGACGTTGCGGATCAGCACCAGCATGGCCAGCAGCAGCGCCACGGCGACCCAGAGCAGCAGGGTGATCCGGTTGCCGGCGAGCAGCCAGGCGCCGGCGAGGCCGACCAGCGACGGGGCGACGTACCCGGCGAGCAGGGTGAGGATCATCCCCGGGCCGGTGGGCCGGCCGGCGGAGAGGGTGAGCCCGGAGGTGTCCGAGTGCAACCGGATGCCGCGCAACTTCCGGCCGGTCAGCAGGGCCACCAGCGCGTGCCCGCCCTCGTGCGCGATGGTGACGGCGTTGCGGGCGATCCGCCAGGGCAGGCGGGTGGCGACGACCACCAGCGCGACAATGGCGGTGAGCAGGACGAGCAGCGGCGGCGGGTCGGGCTGCGCGCCGAGCAGCTTGTCCCAGAGGGTGGTCAGGCCGTCGATCAGGGGCATGGGCGGGGAGCCTACCGGTCCTTCCCGTGTCAGGTCAGTGCCCGCCGCCTTCGTCGTGGGAGACTGACCAGGTGATGCCGGCAGCGGGAGGTGAAAGCCGATGAGTGCGGAACCACTGGAGTCGCACGTCGGCCTTTGGACCGAGGCCGACTACTTCGGCCTGGGCGAGACGCGGGCTCGCATCGAGCTGCTCGACGGGAGTTTGATAGTGAGCCCTGCTCCGAGCAAGCGGCATCAGTTGGTGTCCTGGAACCTGGTGGACAGCCTGCGGCCGGCCGCCCGCCCGCGCGGTTTCCTGGTTTTCGAGGCGGTCAACGTCCGGCTCGGGGTCGACCGGATCGCCATCCCCGACGTGGTGGTAGCGGAGACCGACGATGAGGGCAGCATCATCGAAGCGGGTGAGGTCAGGCTGATCTGCGAGATCGTCTCGCCGGGCAACGCCGCGGCCGACCGGCTCGTCAAGATGCAGCTCTACGCCATCGCCCGCATCCCGTGGTATCTGCTGGTCGAGCAGGACGGTGACAGCCACTCGCTGCGGCTGTACCGGCTCGACGGCGCGCACTACGTCGAGGACCGGGTGGCCAAGGCGGGCGAGACACTGACCCTGACCGAGCCCTTCCGCTGGGAGATCGACCCCGCCACCCTCCGCTGACCGTCATTGATCAGCCGCCCGGGCGACGATTGCCATCTATGAAGAATTCTTTAGAGCCTCTTGTGATCTAGGGCAGTTACCTCCAAAGATGGGCGTCAATTGGTTGACGTCCCTGGAGGCAACAATGGCCCGTACCACACTCTCCGTACGCCGGCTCCTCGCCGCCGGCCTCACCGTCGTCGCCACCGCGGCCGCGGCCCTCGTCGCGACCGCCGGACCGGCCGCCGCAGCAACCACTCCCGGCATCGACGTCTCGCACTACCAGGGTTCGATCAACTGGACGAGCGTCCGCAACGCCGGCATCCAGTTCGCCTTCATCAAGGCCACCGAGGGCACCAGCGTGAAGGACTCGGCCTTCAACGCCAACTACGTGAACGCCTACAACGCCGGCGTGATCCGCGGGGCGTACCACTTCGCCCGGCCCAACATCTCGGCCGGCTCGACCCAGGCCAGCTACCTCGCCAGCAACGGCGGCGCCTGGTCCGCTGACAGCCGCACCCTCCCGGCGGCCCTCGACCTGGAGGCCAACCCGTACAGCGGCGGCTACTGCTACGGCAAGACCACCTCCGGGATGCGGACCTGGATCCAGGACTTCCTGAACACCTACAAGTCCCGCACCAGCCGGTACGCGGTCATCTACACCACCACGAGCTGGTGGAACCAGTGCACCGGCAGCTGGACGGCCCCGTGGGCCAACCACCCGCTCTGGATCGCCCGCTGGTCCAGCACCGTCGGCACCCTGCCCGCCGGCGCCCCGTTCTGGAGCTTCTGGCAGTACACCTCCAGCGGCAGCGTCTCCGGGATCAGCGGCGCCGTCGACCGCAACTACTGGAACGGCGACCGGACCCGACTGATCGCCCTGGCCAACAACACCTGATCACTGACGCCAGATCGGCGGCAGCGGGATCGCCTATCACCCTCGGTCGATAGCTGGTCCGGCTGCCGCCACCGTTGTCCTGCGTCGGTCAGGCCCTCCGTCGGGCGCCGACCGGCACGGGAACAATGCCCTCTCCGGCCAGGGCGCTCCGCCGCGTCAGACGCCAGGCGGCCACCCCGGCGACGGTGACGGCCACGACACCGAGCAGCGCGACCAGCGCGGGGACGCCGGCACTCACCAGCAGCAGGACGATGTCCCCGAGCGCGACCAGCATCCACAGTGCCAGCCGGGGCCGGGTGTCCTTGCGTCGGTAACCCATGTCGTACCTCCTTCCGTCGTCGTGAGATCAGTACCCCGTCCGACGGAAGGCCATGCGAGTCTTTCGCAGTGGCGGGAATTCCGCCAGGTCAGTTCACCCGGTCCGGCTTGAAGCCCTTGGCGATCACGTCGAAGTTGGCCAGGTTGGCGTTCCAGTCGTTCGCCGGAACCTCCCAGCGGAGGGCGTAGCCCCGGTTGCTGGCGGTGGCGATGCCGCGGTTGCGGACGTGGATCCGGGTGCCGTCCCGCGTCTGCAGCCAGTCCCAGTCGGCGCATGTCCGGTAGGCGTCGCAGCGGGTGATGCTGAGGTACTGGTAGTTGCTGACGTAGTTCTTGCGCGACGATTCCTGGCTCTTCCAGTCCGCGACAGCATCCGGCTTCGGCGAGTCGGTCCACTGGACATACAGCCTCCGCAGGCTGCCCGGATCGGAGAAGGTGACCGAGTTTCGGCCGGCGGTGCTCCGCCATCCGTCCGGGAGCGGGACCTGGAAGCCGTTCGGGCCCCGGTAGTAACGCCAACCGGCGGGCAGCGTGCCGGCGGCGGCGGAGGGCGAAGCGGACGCCGACGGGCTGGGGGCGGCGCTGGTCGGGGCGGCCGAGGTCGATGCAGCGCTCGGTGCGTCACTCGGCCCGGCCGGCGGCGCCTGCGACGCGGCGGACCGGGCAGCGCCGGCCTGCTGACCCCCGTTGCCGTTGTGGTCCCCGCTGTTCAGCAGCGGTACGGCCACCGCCAGGCCGACCAGCAGGAGCGCGACCAGCACGCCGATCAGCAGGTTGCGCCGCTTGTGGTCCGGCTTCGTGCCGGGAACGACGGTGGCGCGGCCCGTCGACGCACCGGACTCACCGGCGCCGGCATGACCGAGGTCGGGTTCGCCGGCCCGCGCGGCGTCGGCGCGTCGACCCGGGTGTCGTCGTCGGCCCCCGGGGGAACCGGCGGCTCCACCCGGGTGTCGTCGTCGACCGCCACGGGAACCGGCGCGTCCACCCGGGTGCCGTCGGTGATGGGCGGCGGCCCGTCCACCTGGGTCTCGTCGAGGGCGGGCGGGACGGTGTACGCGTACGGCTTCTTCTTCACCGAGTTCTTCGCCGGGGTGGTCGCCCTGGTCTCGCTCAGCCTCACCGTGATGATGGGGCTG
>NZ_JAEVHJ010000151.1:0-14946 GCF_016802855.1 Micromonospora sp. ATA51
CGACGCCTCCCCAGCTGGTGGACCGGCCCGCCGACGTGCCGCCGGAGGTGGCCCCGCCCAAGCTCCCGGTCGCCCCGGCCGAGGCGGGCCACGTGCACGCGCCCTCACCGGCCCAGGCGGTCACCGCGGCGGTGCTGCGCAGCGCCTGGCGGTCGCACGGCGGCGACGACGCCCTCGCCGTCGAGCTCTCCTCCCGCCGGGTCCGCCTCGCCGAGCAACTGCTCGACGGGGTCCGGGCCGGGCAGAGCCTCGGCGCGCTGCTCGGTTACCGCTTCGAGCGCGGCCTGCACGACCACCCGGCCGGCCCGTGGGATCAGCACCTGCCGCTGTTCCGTGGGCTGGCCCCGGTCCGCGCGCACCGGGTCGACCCGCGCGAGGACGGCACCGCCACGGTCACCGCCACCGTCGAGTCGACGGCCGGGGTGGACGGCCTGGAGCTGCACCGGCTGCATCGGGCCGGTGCGCTCGACGCCCGGCTCGCCGCCCTGCCGGCGACCGCCCGCGCCGCCGTCGGGCAGGTGCTCGCCGACCTGGCCGAGGCCACCGACGCGGTGGCCGACACGCTGCTCGCCGAGAGCGTGCACCAGCTGGCGCTGGGCGACCTGAACCGGGCGGCGGCGGCCGTCGACGCCGCCTCCGGCGCGGCCACCAACCCGCCGGAGCTGCACGTCACCCGCACCCCGGTCACCGGAGCGACGGTCACCCACCGGGTGCTGCTGGTGGTGAACGTCGACGACCGGTTCGCCCGGCTGCGCCAGGACTGGCCGGCCGCCCGCGGCCACCACCCGCGCATCGCCGGGGCCGCCGCGGACGCCCTCACCGCGGTGCTGCTGCCGCCGTCCTGGCGGGTGTTCTGGCGGCTGCGCTGGCACGCCCCGGACGGGGTCACCGCCACGCCGTGGCAGCCGGCGAGCCTGGACCGGATGCAGAGCGCGGCGATCGACCTGCTGGCCGCGCCGCCGCACCCCGGCCGCCCGGACGACGCCGAGTTGGACCGGCGGATCGCCCTGGACGCCTGGGGACCGCTGCGCCCGGCCGGTGTCGGTCCGGACTGGACGCTGCAGCTGGACTACGACCGGGACCCGGGCTGGCCGGCCGAGCGGATCAGCCTCGCCGAGTTCCTGCACGCGGTGAACGTGCTGCGCGACCTGTACGGCCGGTCCCGCCCGGTGGTCGCCGCCGACCTCGGCCCCGACCCGGACGTACCGCCGCAGGTCGACGAGAGCGCCAAGGCGCAGGCCGACGAGACCTGGCAGACGACCCGGCAAACGCGCACCGCGCTGGCCGCGCTGCCCGAGCCCGACGCCGCCGGCTGGGACGAGGACGTCGCCCGGCAACTCCTCGACGCCGCCGCCGGCCTGGGCGTCGTCGGGGCCGTCCCGCCACCCCCACGTCCCGACGGCCCGCGGGCGGTCGCCGACACCCGCCGCCATCGCGCGGGGCGAACTGGACCGCCGGCTCGTCGCGCACTGCCGGGTGATCGCCGAGCTCCAGGACCGGACGCCGTGCCCGCCCGGGGCGTGCCGGTGCGACCCGGCCACCGATTTCGACCGGCCCGCGGCGCCGCCCGCGCGGCGGCGGGAGGCACAGATCGCCCGGATCCGGGCGCTGCTCGGCCCGGACATGCCGGTGCGTTCCCGCGGGCCACCGCGCCGCAGCCGGCGCAGCTGCCACCGCGCTGGCCGCCAGCGACGCGCTGCAGGGCGGCTCACCCCATCCGGTACGCCGGTGGCTGTCCCGCTACGGCCGGGTCCGCCCCGCCGTCGGCCGGTTGCAGGAGGTGCTGACCAGCGCCGACGCGCTGGGGGCCGGGGGTGTGGTGCAGCTGCCCCCCACCGTCCGGGTGGCACAGCTGCCGTACGCCCCGGGCGACCGCTGGGTCGGCGAGGCGCCGCCGAGCGCCGGCACCGAGCCGCTGTCGCTGGTGGTCGTCGCACCCGGCGGGATCGACCCGACCCGCCCGGTGCAGGGCGTGGTGGTGGACGAGTGGACCGAGGTGGTGCCCGCCGGGCGGGCGCAGACCGGTCTCACCTTCGAGTACGACGCCCCGGGCGCCGCCGCGCCGCAGGCGGTGCTGCTGGGTCTCGCGCCGGAGGGGGCGGCGAGCTGGCAACCCGGCAGCCTCGCCCAGGTGCTGGAGGAGGCGCTGGACCTGGCCGTGGCCCGGGCCGTCGACGTCGACTCCGTCGGCGCCGCCGGGCAGTTCCTGCCCGCCCTCTACTTCCCGACCAACGTCAACGAGAGCACCACCACCACGGACTTCGTGCCGGACGCGACGCTGACGCCGCAGGGCGGCAAGGAGGGGCTGTGACCACCGTCGAAGAGAAACTGACCGCCACCGACACCCCGTCGGTCACCACCTGGACCCGGCTGGAGCCGCGGACCCGTCGGGCCAACCTCGCGCCGGCGGTGGACGCCCGGGTCGCCGACCCGCTGTGGCTGCTGGCCCGGCAGTGGCAGCTCGGCGAGTTCACCGGGGAGGACGCCGGCTCGCCGGTGAGCGCCCGGGTGCACGCGCGGGCGGCCCGGTTCACCCGCTACCAGCCCGGCCCGTACGCCGGGGCGGTGCGGCTGCCCACCGGCGTGCCGTGGGAGGCGGTGGTGGAACGCGAACCGGCGGCCACGGCTGGTGACCTGCGCTTCGCCGTGGAGAGCGGCCAGCAGCTGCTGCGGCTGCTCGCCGCGGCCGGGGCCGGTGAGCTGGCCCCGCGGCTGTGCGACCGGTACCCGGTGCCGGCCACCCCGCCGGACGCCGCCTCGGCGGCCGACCCGGAGACCGTCGGCTACCTGCGCATCGCCGCCGGCCGGGTGCCGCACGGGGACCTGGCGCTGCGCGCCTGCGCGGAGGGCCGGTTCGTCACCGAGGCGCAGGTGCCCGCGGCCCTGCTGACCGCGGTCAACGGGGCGATCACCGAGTGGCTGACCTGGCTGGGCGTCCCGCCCCGGCCGCCGGCCCACCGCCGGGCTACCTCCTGCAACTGCCGGCGGTGCTGGCGCCCGGCGCGTCCCGGCCCGCCGCGCCGCCGTGGCCGCCGGCCGACTTCACCCCGCTGTTCAGCACCCCCGGCCTGGAGGGGTCGGCGTGGCGGCGGGAGCGGATGGAGCACGACTTCGCCGTCGGCGCGCACGACGGCGAGGACGAGCTGGTGCTCACCGCCCACGAGTACGACGGTGACCGGCTGGACTGGTACCACTTCGACCACGAGCCGGGCAGCACGCTGGAGGCCCGGGCGGGGTTCGAGGACGTGGTGAAGGTGCTGCTGCCCACCCCGGTCGCGTACGCCGGCATGCCGTCCACCCGGTTCTGGGAGCTGGAGGACTCCCGGGTCAACCTGGCGGGCATCGGGGCCGGTGTCGGCGACCTGGCCCGGATGTTCCTGGTCGAGTACGGCCTGGTCTACGCCAACGATCACTTCCTGGTGCCGTTGGAGCTGCCGGTCGGCTCGGCCACCCGGATCCGCTCGCTGATCGTCACCGACACGTTCGGCGTACAGACGGTGGTGCCGGCCGCGGCGGAGAGCACCGCCCTGTTCCGGCCCGCCGGCGCGGTCGTCGGCGGCCGGGCCGACGTGCTGGTGCTGCCGGCCACCGCCGCCGTCACCCTGGACTCGGCCCCGGTGGAGGAGGTCCGCCTCGGCCGCGACGAGACGGCCAACCTGGCCTGGGCGGTGGAGCGCACCGTGACCGGCGCGACCGGCCGCCCCATCGACCGGAACGCCCAGGTCGGCCGGGCGGCGGTGCCGGACCGCCCGCCGGTCCCCACCGACGCCGACGTACCCGACCTGTCGTACGCGTTCGCCACCACGGTCCCGGAGAACTGGGTGCCGCTGCTGCCCGGGCCGACGGAGGACGGCCGGACGTGGTGCGGCTGCGCCGGGTGCCGTTGCAGCAGCCGTCCCGCGACGGGGAGCCGGTCGCGGTGACCGGGCACAGCCGGCTGCTCGACTGGCGGGAACGGGACGGGCGGCTGGTGGAGCTGGCCTTCCCCGAGGAGGAGGTGCCGCGGGCCGGGAGCCGGGTGCTGCGCCGGTGGCAGCTCGCCCGCTGGGCCGACGGCTCGGTGCACCTCTGGCTCGGCCGCAGCCGGCAGGTCGGCGCGGGCGAGCTCTCCAGCGGCCTGCGCTACGACACCGTCCAACCGCGCTGACCATCCACCCGCGCCCGACACGATCAGCGGAGACCCTGATGACGATCACCTGGAAGAGGAACCTGCCGTTGCCGATGGCGCGGCCCCGGTACTACGACTACGAGTACCTGCGCGCCGACGACCTGACCCAGGCGCTGGACTATCTGCTGGCCCGGCAGAACCTGGCCGCCCGGCTGCTGCGCCCGACGGGTGTGGTGAGCGGCCTGGAGCTGACCCCGACCGGCAGCGACGTGACGGTCGGGCAGGGCGTGGCGATCGACGGCGACGGCCTGGTCGTCGTGCTGCCGGAGAGCCGGCGGACCACGCTGCCCGGGGACGGCACGTTCGTCGTCTGGGTGGAGTACCACGAGTACCTGTCCGACCCGCGCGACGAGGGCGGCTGGCCGCGGAGACCCGGTGGACCGAGGAGGGCCTGGTCAAGGTCAGCGCCACCCCGCCCACCGACCCCGCGCACGCGGTGGTGCTGGGCAAGGTGACCCGGGCCGGCGGCACGGTGACGGTGCAGCCCACCGGGCGGCAGGTCGCCGGGCTGCGGGTGCCGGTCGGCGCGATCGTGCCGGCCGTCGGCGCGGTCCGCAGGCCGGCATCACCTTCCCCACCGACCCGGGCGGCGGCTCCGGCGACGAGGCGTACATCCGGTACTGGCCGTACGGCGGGGAGAACACGATCCTGCGGATCGCCAACAACAACGACCCCGACGACCTCATCGCGTTCACCCAGTACGGCGCGGACCGGCTGCGCATCGGGGGCGGCATGCTGCACCTGGGCAGCATGGAGGGCGCGGCGGTGACCGCCGGGCAGGTGGTCACCGCGCTCGGCTTCTGGGGACCGGGCGTGCAGCACGCGCAGCTGTCCTTCCGCGCGGCCGGGGATTCGAGCTGATCGACCGCAGCGCCGACGGCCGGCGCTGGGCTACACCGAGGGCAGCAAGCCGTACGCCGACCTGGCGGTGAAGGAGCTGCGGGCGGCGAGCCTGCGCGGACGCGGCGGGCTGTCGCTGACCGCGGAGGGCGCCTACTCCGTCCGGGCCACCGGCGGGGTGACGGTGGTCAAGGACGCCACCGGCAACGGCGACCTGAGCGTGCAGGGCAACATGTCGGTGGCCGGGCACCTGACGCTGCCGAACTGGAGCTGGATCAACGGCGGCACCCGGCTGCACATCGGCGGCCCGGAGCGGCTGCACCTGCTCAACGCCGCCGGCGTGTACGTCGGCTTCGGCGGCGTCGCCGGCGCGGACAGCGGCAGCCTCTTCGTGGAGAACCGAAGCTCGTTCGGTGGCGACATGAGGGTGACCGGCAAGATGGTGGTCGGCCCGGCGACGCCCCCCCTGGCCTCCTGGAGCGGCGGCGGCATCAGCACCTTCGACCTGTTCGCCTCGGGCGCCATCTACCTCGGCGCCAGCGAGTCCAGTGGCTACACCATCAGCCTGAACGCCGGCAGCGGCGTGATCAAGGGCAAGTCGAAGCAGTTCGCCATCGACCACCCGCTGGACGCCCCGGACGCCACCGAGCGCCGGCAGCTCATCCACGCCGCGCTGGAGGGACCGGAGAACGGCGTCTACTACCGGGGCGAGGGGCGCCTCGAGGGCGGCGCCGCGACGGTCGAGCTGCCCGCGTACTTCGAGGCGCTGACCCGGCAGGACGGGCGCACCGTCCAGCTCACCCCGGTCTTCGACGACGACGAGCCGGTGTCCGCGCTGGCCGCGGGCCGGGTCCGGGACGGGGCGTTCCGGGTCCGCACGGTGGACGGTTCCCCGGCCTCGCACGCCTTCTACTGGGAGGTCAAGGCCGTCCGCGCCGACCTGGAACCGCTGGCCGTGGAGGTTCCGGCATGATGCCCACCGGTTGGTGCCCGGGTACCCGACCGGTGCCCGGCATGCTCGCCACGTACCCGCGGACGAGCTGCGTACGGATCTTCTTCGGACCGGGCGACGGGCTGCCCCCGACCGCCTGGAGCGACCAGCGGCAGCGGCTGGCGCAGGTGCCGGCGGACGCCGACGTGATCGTCTCCCACAAGGACCCGGAGGTGGACGCCGCCGCGTTCGTGGCCGCCTGGCAGGCGACCGGGCGGACCGGGCGGCTCATCCTGGTCCCGCACCACGAGCCGGAGCAGCAGGCCGGCGGCGACCCCACCCCGGCGGCCTTCCGCCGGTCCTGGACCCGCACCCGGAGCCAGGTCGGCGACCACCCCGCCCGGCACGACGGCCGGTTGCGGCTCGCGGTCTGCTGGACCCTGCAGTGGGTACGCCGGGTCGACGCCGCCGGGCGGCGGGTCAACGACTGGCGTACCTGGTGGCCGGAGCACGAGTCGGACGCGGTCGACCTGGTCCTCGCCGACTGGTACCCCTACGACCCGAAGGCCCGCAATCCGTTCCGCCCGGCCGGCTACGAGGACCCGGCCGCCGCTCTGGCGATCATGGTGGAGCTCTCCGCCGCGGCGGGCAGGCCGTGGGGCATCGCCGAGATCAACCATCCACGGATCACCCGGGCCGGCGACTTTCCGGCGGACCTGGATCCCGACGGCAGCGCTGCGCGGACTGGTACCGGCGGATGCACGCCTGGGCGAAGGCGAACGGGTGCCAGGTGTGGTCGCACTACCACCGCGACGAGGGCGACCTCACCGACCGGACGGTGGAGCAGCAGGCGCTGCGGGAGCTGATCGCGCAGGAGGCCACCGCGCCCCGCCGGCTCGCCCCGGCGCTGGAGACGCTGCGCGGCGAGATCGCCCGGCGCTGGCCGGGCGCCGACCGGACGGTCGTCGACGCCACCCACCACGTCGACCACCGGCCCAACACCCGCGGCAGCGTCGACGCGATCGACGTGAACGTCACCGGGGTCGACACGGACGTGCTCCTCACCGCGTTCCAACGCCACCCCGCCGCCGCGCTGTGGATCCACGCGGGCACGGCCGCCCGGGCCGACGACGGCTGGACCCGGCGGGCGTACGCCGGCACCGATCCCGGGGCGGGACGGCTGCACCTGGGCATCCGGCCGGCCGAGGCGGCGGAGCGGGACCCGCGGCCCTGGGGACTGACGGAGGAGAGCGGGATGGACGCGAAACAGCTTCTCGCACTGCTGAACGACCCGGCGGTGGCCAGGCAGCTGCGGGCCCTGCCGTGGCAGTACATCGGCGGCGGCATCCCGCGCGGCATGTCCACCCTCGGGGTGCTCAACGAACTGGTGGTCACGGTCCGCGCGATCGGCGAGGTCGTCGCCAAGCAGAGCGCCGACCCGGCGGCCGTACGGGCGCTGCTGCCGGCGCAGCGCGCGGACGCCGAGGTCATGGCCGCGCCGACGAACGGGTCCGGCGGGGCGGTCGACCTGGACGCCCTCGCGACGCGGTCGCGGCGCGGGTGATCGCGGCGCTGCCCCCGGACCCCGCCGGGCTGTCCCGGGCGGACCTGACGGCGGCCCTGCGGGACGCGCTGACCGGCCTGCCGGGCTGACCGGCCTGCCGGGCTGACCGGCCTGCCGGGCTGACCGGCCGACCCGAACCGGTGGGCTGATCGTCCGATCAGCCGGGCGGATCGCCGGCCGGTGGAACGCCCGAGGTCCACCGATCCGCCGGGCGATCCCGCCGGTCGGCGAACGGGCTTCTCGATCGGCGGCGCGCGGCGGCCGGTCGGGTCGCCGCGCCGCCGATAGCCGACTCATCCCTTGCCGCCGTGAGCTGCGGTTTCGACAGTGGACGCAGGTACCCCGCCGCGTACCGCCGCCAGGCGCGAGGACGCGGCACGCCGGCGCGGACGCCGCCGCGAGGCGCCGGCCCGAGCAGAGACCGGAGGCGACGGTGATGGACACCGCCAGCGTCGACAGTGACTACCAGGTGACCGTCTTCGAGGAGGACGACGACCCGGAGGCCCTCATCGGAGACGCGGTCGAGTACGACCTTTCCACGGACGAGGAGCAGTGACGTGAGCGTGCACCTGGCACCCACCCTGCGGGTGCTGCGCGAGGAGATCAACACCCGGTGGCCGCACCGGGACCGCAGCTCGGACGGCTGGATCGGCGACGCCGACCACCAGGCCCGCCGGTCGGACCACAACCCGGACGGCGACGACCGCTCGGTCAACGCGATCGACGTGGACGTCGACGGCATCGACCCGCTGCTCGTGGTCCGGCACTGCATCGGCCACCCGTCCTGCCAGTACGTCATCTACAACCGGGTGATCTGGAGCCGCACCCGCGGCTTCACGGCCGCCCGCTACAGCGGCGCCAACCCGCACAACAAGCACCTGCACGTCAGCGTCAGCCACCAGCGTTCGCTGGAGGACAGCCAGCGGCCGTGGGGCATCGCCGCGTCACCGGCCACCCGGCTGGGCGACCGGGTGCTGCGGGACCGCTGCCGGGGCAGCGACGTGCGGGAGCTGCAGACCCTGGCCAACCGGCTCGGCGCGCGCCTCACCGTCGACGGGGACTTCGGCCCCCGCACCGCCGCCTGGGTACGGGCGTTCCAGAAGTCCCGGGCGCTGGCGGCCGACGCGGTCGTCGGCCCGGCCACCCTCGCCGCGCTGCGGCAGGCCACCAAGCCTCCGGCGCCGCCCACCGGCCAGGTGCCGGGCTGCCGGACCGTCCGGCGGGGCAGCAGCGGCGCGGACGTGGCGTTCGTCAAGCGGTTCGTCGGCGCGCGCCGCTGCGGCCCGCCGGGCACCGAGTTCGACGAGCTCACCGAGGCGGGCGTCCGCTGGTACCAGCGGATGCGCGGCCTCACCGACGACGGCGTCGTCGGCCGGCTCACCTGGACGCAGATGGGCGTCCGGGTCACCTACTGAGGTACGGGAGAGTTCTCATGAGGGTGTCCTTTCGGCCGTCCCGGGACGGCTTCGCCTTCCGCAACGCCTTCGTCAACCACATCAAGATCGCCGGCTTGCCGATCACCGACACCAGGGGCCGCTGCGGCGGGATGGCCTTCGCGGCGCTGGACCACTGGCACCACCGGCTGCCGGTCCCCGGCGCCAGCGCCCTGCCGCCGGACGGCAACCCCGTCGCCGACTACGTCTACGACCGGCTGATCACCAGCATCGTCGACAACTGGCCGATGTACTTCCAGTTCATGCGGACGCCGGACCACCCGACCACGCTCAACGGGATCGGCGTGGCCCGGATGACCCGGGAGGAGCAGCTCCCGCAGCTCAAGCAGCTCCTCGACCAGGGGTTGCCGCAGCCGCTCGGCCTGGTGCAGTCCCGCGACCCGGGCGCGTTCGGCAACGACCACCAGGTGGTGGCGTACGGCTACGAGCAGGACGACGCGCGGACCCGGGTGTTCATCTGGGACAACCGGTACCCGGGCCGGGAGCACACGCTGGAGTTCAAGACCGCGTACGACCCGGCGGACCGGGCGGTGCGGGAGAGCAACGGCGACGAGTGGCGTGGCTTCTTCGTGGAGCGGTACGCGCCGCGGCTGCCCTGGTATCTCGCCGACGGGAAGCTGCTCAGCGACCGCTCCGACGCCCGCATCTACGTGGTGCACGGCGGGGCGAAGTTCTGGGTGACCAGCCCGCCGGAGTTCGACCGGCTCGGGCTGCGCTGGAACGAGGTGGTGGAGCTGCCGGACGGGTCGACGGGGTACGTCGCCGACGTGCCCGGGGACCACGTCCTGCTCCGGGAGATCGACCGCCCGGAGGTGTACGTCACCTACGGCGGGCACGGCTTCCACATCCCCGATCCGGACACCCTGGTCCGCCTCGGGTTCAGCTGGTCCGACGTCCGGGTGCTGCCGCGCGACTCGCTGCGGGCGCTGCGCCCGGTGCCGGTGGACGGCACGGTGCTGCGCGAGGAGCACCGGGATCCGGTCTACCTGGTGGTCGACGGGGTGCTGCGGCACGTGCCGGATCCGGTCACCTTCACCGCGCTCGGGCTGCGCTGGGACCGGGTCGGGGTGGTGCCGGACGACGCGCTGGCCGCCCTGCCGAAGGGTGCCCCGATGCCCGCCTCCCACCTGCCGACCTGGTCGGAGCGGTCGGCGGGGCAGCTGATCACCCGCGACCACGACGCGGTCGACTACCGGATCGAGGCCGGGGCGAAGCCGGCGGACGAGGTGGAGTTCGTGCTGAACCTGGGCACCGGCCTGACCTGGCGCAAGGAGCTGGGCCTGCACGCGAAGGACGGTGACTGGACCATCGCGGTGCAGGACGCCAAGCGCAGCGACGCCAACGGGCTGTACCGTTACCAGCTTCCCGACGGGCAGCTCCGGCTGCGCAAGGCGAAGCTGTTCGGCGCGGTCACCGGCGTGCTGGAGCTGAACGACCTGGACCGGCTGCCGGCCGGCGCCCGGGTCACCTTCACCTGGGTACGGGACTGACCCGGTCAGCTCTGGCGCAGGGCGGGCATCGGCACCGGGACGGACAGCGCGCTCGCCCCGGCGCCGGTCCCGCCCTCGCAGGTGTTCGGCGGCACCGTGCCGATGCCCCGCGTCGAGGGGCGTTCGGCCGCCCAGAACATGAACCCGAGCATGCCGGCGGTGGCGCCCGCGCCGTGCGGGGCGACGGTCTGCACGTACGGCGCGGCGGCACGCTGCACCGAGGTGGCGTAGTCGACGCACTCCGGCAGCGGCTTGCCGCCGTAGGCGATGTAGACGCCGCCGGTGAACTTGGCCGGGGCCAGCGGGGGCACGGGCGGGCTGTACTGCGGCTTGCCGTCGACGTGCTCCTGCCAGCTCGCCTGGGAGGTGCTGGCCGAAGCGGGCCGGGCGGACACCATGGCGTTGGCGTAGTCGAGGACCGGAACGTCGGTACGCAGCCAGTCCCCGGTCGCCTTCCGGTTGAGGTCGATCAGCCACCGGTCACCGGCGGCCACGTCGATCGTGAGCCGCGCCTCGGGCCGCGCGCCGCTGGCGTCGTACGGGTGGACGGCCCGGTAGGCGTCGATGAAGGACTGCAGGCCGGCGAGGTTCGGGCCGGTGTTCTGCTCGTAGTCGATCTCGATGCCGACGCCGAGCCGGCTGGCGACCGCGGCGGCCCGCTGGCCGAGCAGGGTGGCGTTCTCGGCGAGCGCGGCGTCCCAGTCGTCGGTGTAGGTGATGCCGCCGACGGAGAGCATCACCCGCACGCCGCGGGCGGTGAAGTAGTTGACGATCTCCGGGGTCATGCCGCGCGGCACGCCGTCGAGGGTGGTGGCGTCGGTGATCCCCGACCAGCGCGGGCTCCGGCGCGGCGGCGGTCGGCTCGGCGACCATCGCCCGGCGGCGCAGTACCAGCTTCCCCACCGCCATCGGCACTTCCAGCACCAGCAGCAGCACCAGCAGGTAGAACATCAGCGCCAGCCAGAGGTAGCCGGGCCAGGCCAGCCAGTACGCCCCGCCGCGGGTCCCCACCATGGTCGCCGGCACCAGCAGCGCCAGCACCAGCGCGGCGATGCCGCCGACCTTCCGCCAGCGGCCCGGGTCGGTGGTGTCCCGGACCAGCCGCTTCCAGAGATACAGGTGGATGAGGGCGGTGACGAGCACCGCGAAGCCCACGAAGGTCGCCATCGCCAGCACCGAGCCTCCTCAGCCGCCGGCGAACGGCGGCAGCACGTCGACCGTCGCCCCGGCCGGCAGCGGCACCCGACGATCATGGCAGGCGACGCCGTCGACCAGGAAACTCGCCACCCCCAGCACGGCGGCGAGCCGCTCGCCGTGTCGTTGCGCGAGCTCACCGACGAGTTCGTCGAGCGAGCGCCCGGCGGGAACGGTCTCCTCGGTGCGGCCGGCGGCGGCCCGCGCGCCAGCGAAGTAGCGGACGGTGAGCTCCACCGGTCAGCCTCCGATCGCCGACATCGGCCGGACGGGTTGCAGGAACGAGGGGTCATCGATGCCGTGCCCGGCGCGCTTGCCCCACATCGCGGTACGCCAGCGGGCCGCCAGCTCGGCGTCGTCCGCGCCGCCGCGCAGCGCCCCGCGCAGGTCCGACTCCTCGGTGGCGAAGAGGCAGGCGCGTACCTGACCGTCGGCGGTGAGCCGGGTGCGGTCGCAGTCGCCGCAGAACGGCCGGGTCACGCTGGCGATCACCCCGACCTTGGCCGGACCGCCGTCGACCAGCCAGGTCTCGGCCGGCGCGGCGCCACGCTCCGCCGGGTCGGCCGTCAGGGTGAACTCCCGGCCCAGCGCGGCCAGGATCTCATCGGCGGTGACCATCGTCGTCCGGTCCCAGCCGTGCTGGGCGTCGAGCGGCATCTGCTCGATGAAGCGCAGCTCGTAGCCGTGGTCGAGGGCGAAGCGCAGCAGCGCCGGCGCCCCGTCGTCGTTGACCCCGCGCATCAGCACCGAGTTGATCTTCACCGGGGTCAGCCCGGCCTCCGCCGCGCCGGCCAGCCCGGCGAGCACGTCGGCCAGCCGGTCCCGCCGGGTCAGCTCCGCGAAGCGGGCCCGGTCCAGGGTGTCCAGCGAGACGTTCACCCGGTCCAGCCCGGCGGCGCGCAGGCCCGCCGCCAGCCGCGCCAACCCGATGCCGTTGGTGGTGAGCGAGATCCGGGGCCGTGGTTCCAGCGCCGCCACGGCGGAGACGATGCCGACCAGCCCGGGGCGGATCAGCGGCTCGCCGCCGGTGAAGCGGACCTCGGTGACCCCGAGCCGCTGCACCGCGACCCGGACCAGCCGGACGATCTCCTCGTCGCTGAGCAGCTGCGGCCCGGCCAGCCAGGGCAGCCCCTCGGCCGGCATGCAGTACGTGCAGCGCAGGTTGCACTTGTCGGTCAGTGAGACGCGCAGGTCCCGCGCGACGCGGCCGTACCGGTCGACGAGGACGCCGGGGGACGTCGGGGCGGCGGTCACCTGTCGACGGTAGCGCGTCCGGCCCCCCGCAGCGCGGCTCGGGCGACGGTACCGACCGCATCCCGGTACGTGGCGCCGAACAGGGCGGTGTGCACCAGCAGCAGGTGGAGCTGGTGCAGTGGCACCCGCTCCCGCCACCCGTCGGCGAGCGGCCACGTCTCCTCGTAGGCGGCCCGGATCCGGTCCAGGTGGGGAGCCCCGCCGAAGAGCGCGAGCTGGGCGAGGTCGGTCTCCCGGTGCCCGCCGTGCGCGGCCGGGTCGACCAGCCAGACCCGGTCGTCGGCACCCCAGAGCAGGTTGCCCGGCCAGAGGTCGCCGTGGATCCGGGCCGGCGGCTCGTCGCCGCCGAGGTCGGCGATCCGCTCGACGACCTCCTCCACCAGACCGGTCTCCGACTGGCTCAGCGCCCGGTTGTCCACCGACCTGCGCAGGTAGGGCGCGAGCCGGCGGTGGGCGAACCAACTGGACCAGGGGCCCGGGTCCGGGGTGTTGTCCTGCGGGAGCGCGCCGATGAAGCCGGGCCACTCCGCCCCGAACGCGGGCGCCCCGGCCCGGTGCAGCGCGGCCAGCTCCCGGCCGAACCGCTCGGCCGCCTCCGGCGTCGGCTCGCCGGGGTCCACCCAGTCGAGCGCCAGCAGCTCCGGCAGCGCCACGATCACCTCCGGTACGGCCACCGCGCCGGCCTCGCGCAGCCAGCGCAGCCCGGCCGCTCGGCAGCAAAGAACCCCTCCGGCACCGGCCGTCCCGCCGTCTCCGGCCAGGTCTTGGCGAAGACCGAGTGGCCGTCGTCCAGGGTCAGCCGGGAGGCGGCGCAGATGTCACCCCCGGAGACCGGCGTCTCCCGGATCCGCTGGTGGGTCAGGAACGTCGGCAGGTGCTCCGGATGCGCCCGCAGGTACGCCAGGTCCATGAGCGCAAGGTAGCCGCTGCCACCGACGAAGGAGGGCCACGTCGCCCCGCCGATGCCCGCGAATCGCCGCCACCAGCGCCGATACTCTCCGTACCTGTGGACAACCGGCGTGTCGTCCACAGGGCCTGTCGGCCGGGCACCGGTCCGCCGCACGCTCCCGGCATGACACCGACCGACCGCCCCCGGCTCGCCGTCCGCTCACCCGCCGACCTCATCGCCGCCGTGCCGTACCTGCTCGGCTTCCACCCCGCCGACAGCGTGGTCGTGGTGGCGCTGCGCGGCCGGCGGGTCATCTTCGCCGCCCGGGGCGACCTGCCCGAGGCCGGGGCCGATCCCCGTCCGCCGGCCCGCCACCTGGCCGAGGTGATCGTCCGGCAGGGCACCGAGTCGGCCACGGTGATCGGCTACGGGCCGGCGCCCCGGGTGACCGGCGCGGTCGACGCGGTCGGCGAGGCGCTGGACGCGGCCGGGGTGATCGTCCTCGACGCGCTGCGGGTGACCGACGGGCGCTGGTGGTCGTACCTGTGCGCCGAACCCGACTGCTGCCCGCCGGACGGCACCCCGTACGACCCGGCGGCCAGCGAGGTCAGCGCCGCAGCCGTCTTCGCCGGTCAGGTCGCCCTCCCCGACCGGGCCGCGTTGACCGCGCAGGTGGCCCCGCTCGACGGGCCGGTCCGGGTGGCCATGCGCCGGGCCACCGCCCGGGCGCGGGGGCGGTTGGCGGCGCTGACCGAGGAGGCGGCGGAGACCGCGCTGGTCGGTGGCCGGTCGGTCCGGTCCGCCGGGGTGGCCGTGGTCCGCACCGCGTTCCGCCGGCACCGGCGGGGCGAGCGGCTGAGCGACGACGAGGTGGCCTGGCTGACCGTGCTCCTGACCCAGCTCCCGATACGCGACCACGCCTGGGAGCGGACCGACGGGCGGGACGGGGACATCGCCCTCTGGACCGACGTGCTGCGCCGGGCCGAGCCGGAGCTGATCGCCGCTCCGGGCAGCGTCTCTGATCAGCTAAGCGATCCTGGGATTGAGTTTCCGGGATCGTTTCCCATCGTGGTGGGGATGCATGGGCGTGGAGGTGGAATCCCGCGCCCAGGGCGGCCCCTCGCGGCCGGTGGCCGGTGGTGGGTGTGCTGATCGCGTTCAC